>JBJLDM010000028.1:0-33632 GCA_045567135.1 Candidatus Pelagibacter sp. | reverse complement strand
AAATGAAGACTCTTATGTAGCTGTTATGGGTGCTGGAATGGGTAATACAAATTTATGTGCTGGTTCTGCTGTTTTCATTGTTAATTTAGATGATACAGATGAAAACCCAGCAGGATCAATTTATGGTGCAGCAATTAATGGAGGCCCGATTACTATTGTTGATACTGAAGAAACTTCCGGAACAGGAACCATTGCTGGAGTCAGCACTCCAAATGGAAGTGATATAGGAAATTCATTACCTGCATCTCCCGTTGTTATAACTGCTGATACAGCATTTAATATTCCTTGGAGAGGAGCAATGGTATATTTCAATGATCTTGAAGGTAAAATTACAAAAATTAATTTAACAAGCTCAACTGAAAATAGTGCAGAATTATTTGATCAAACAACATTATTTAGATTAAACGCTAATACAACAAATAGAAGATACAGTTATTTCTCAATGGATGCTGGAGTTGGTTTATCAACAAGAAAATTTTGGTTATTTGGCGGAACAGGAAATTTTAATAACATAGGTGGAGGATCAAAGTTTATGGATAATATATTATATGGAGTAAAAGATCCTGATTATCCACACTTCAAACATCTGAACTCTGTACATATTCCAGGAGAATCTGCCACAGACTTTGTAGCCAAAGCACATGAAGGCGCTAATAATGCTTATAGTGTTGAAGATGCTGCAGTATGTGTAGATATGACTAATGAACTTCTATGTGAAAACGGACCAGGTGCAGCAGATTTATCTTGGGTAGTACATTTGGATACAGTTGATGGAAAATCTCCAAATGATGCAACGACCCAAAATACTTATAGAAAAGTTTCTGCAACTCCAACATTATTTAAAGGACAAGTGTATTTTCCAATTTACGAACCACCACCAGGCACAAACCCATGTGATATTGGAATGGCATATATATGTGTAGCTGATGATGAGTGTGGTAAAAACAATTCTCACTTGTTAACCAAGGGTGGTATGGCAAATGCTAGAGCATGCAAAGAGATAAGACAAGGAATTTTATCTGAATTAGTAATTTTTGGTGACCAACTTTACGCTAACGTAGCTGGTCCAAAAGAAGATGCAGATACTTTATATTCTATTCTATCAGCATCAGGAGAAGTAAGCGCGAATAGATCAGGCTGGAGAGAGAGCGGCTTCTAAAATAAATAAATTCTAATATAAATAAAAATATATAATCCAACAAAACATTGTGAGCATGGTAGAAAAAATTAAAGCCAACCCAACCAATGTGTCTTGATTAACTTTCTTACGCCATTTTTTTGGGAAAAAATTTAATGAATACGCATAAACAATTATAAAAACATTAAGTGCAGATACAATTACATTAAAAAATAAAAAATTTTCCATTAATATAATAAATATTTAAGTTGGTTGGCAAAGGTAACATAAATCATACATCCAATTATAATATAAGGACCAAAAGGAATTTGAGCTGACATATTTCTAGTTTTTTTTATTAAAGATGGAATTACTAGAACTAATGCAACGGCAGATGAAATAAAAATTGTAAATGGAATACTTGCCCAACCAAACCAAAATCCTACTACAGCCATTAATTTTGCATCGCCAAGACCCATACCTTCTTTATTTCTAACTTTTTTATAAAAAAAAATTATTAACCATATTACTGCGTAACCAAAAAAACCTCCAAGCAAAGAATTTACATAATTAGGAAATATTGTTTGATTTAAATTAGGATCAAAAGATTTTACAAAACCTATTAACATTAAAGGGAATGTTAGTTCATTTGGAATTATATAATGTTTTAGATCTATAAAAAAAATAATAATAAAAAATATACTTAAAATTATTAGAAGTAGTGTCGTGACAGATAATCCGTATATAAAGTATATAAAAAGAAAACTAATTGCTGAAATTAATTCAACTAAAAAATATTGTGAGCTTATTTTATTATTACAGCTTCTACATTTGCCTCTAAGAAAAATAAATGACAATAAAGGAATATTATCATACCATTTTATTTTATTTTTACATGAACGGCAAAAAGATCTTCCAGTTATGACACTATCGTTATCGGGAAGCCTATAGATGCAAACATTACAGAAGCTACCCCAAATGCCACCCAGTACAAATGCTGCAAGATAAAACACAGATTATATTTTTATTTGAGAAGCGACTTCTAATATACCGTCAATACAAAATTGGACAAACAATACGGCATCTTGAAGATGTAGATAAAAATTTGGCGAATATATTATAATTTCCATTCTTGTTAAAATTATCAAAAAAGAGATAAAATGCAAAATATAAAAATGTTTTTTAAATCAAAAAAGCCTGAACCAGTAAAACAAGACTCTACAATGAGCCAAGATCTTGCCATCATTACACAAATGAATCAAGAATTTGCAACTTCGCTTGATTTAAATGAAACGTTACAGACATCGCTAGAGGTAATTATAAAAAGAATAAATGCTCAAGCTGCAAATATTTTTTTAATAGAAGAAAAAAAACAATCATTTCAATGTATAGCGTCTAAACATCAAGCTTATCTTGAAGATTATGAAATCCCTTTAACACAGGGCGTAATGGGCAAGGCTGTTCTTCAAAAAAAATGCATTAGAGTTGGAGATGTAAGGAAAGATGTAAGAGAAATTGCCGAATTTTATTTTGATCTAGATAATAAAACAAATTTTACAACATACTCTGTACTGTGTGCACCTCTAATTGCGGCAAATGAATGTATTGGGGTTATACATTGCTTAAACAAGAAGACTACAAATAAATTATTCGAAGAAAATGATAGAAAGCTTCTAGAGACTCTAGCAACACCTGCTGCACTTGCTATTAGAAATGCTCGAATGGCAAAAGAACTTATTGATAAAAATAGAATGCAAAAAGAAATCGAAATTGTTGGGGAGATTCAAAAAAACTTATTATCAAAAAATAAAGAAGATCCGTTTCCAATAGCAGGAATAAACATACCAGCCAAAGTAGTATCAGGTGATTTTTATAATTTTTCTGATTTAGGTGATGGAAAGTATGGGTTTGGTGTAGCCGATGTTTCGGGCAAAGGAATTAAATCTTCATTACTAATGTCAAAGGCATCTAGTCTTTACCGTTGCTTAAGTAAAACAATGTTTTCAGCAGCTGATCTTTTAGATTTATTAAATAAAGAAATTTGTGAGACAGCAGCAAGAGGAATGTTTGTGACAATGCTTATTGGTATTTATGATAGCAAAAAAAAAGAAATGCTTCTTGCTAACGCTGGACATGAACCACCTTTGATATATTCAAAGGATGGAAAATTTTCTAACCATACTGAAGCTGGACCACCATTGGGAATTATGCCAAAAATAAAATACAATGAAAAAATTATAAAATTTTCTGAAAGTTCAATGTATGTTTTTACCGATGGGATTACTGAAATTAAAGATCCAAACGGTGAAATGTTAGGATCAGAAGGTTTTGAAAATTATATTAAAAAATATCAATCAACACCAAACAATAGCAGATTAAAAATTATTATTGAAGATATAGTTAAGTCTGGAAAAATTCAAAAAGATGATTTAACTATTGTTGTTATAGATGGAAAATAAATGTTAGGTATAAATAAAATTGTAATTCTTTTAGCCATTCTTATTCTTTCAATTTTATATTGGGCTAATACAACTGTTTGTAAATATAATTTTGCAATAGAAAAAAGAACTAACATTTTAAATATTGTTACAGAAGAAATAGATCCAACTTTGGGAAGAGCTGAGTATTATCAATATGTTGAATTGAATTGTAATGATATAGATTTAGACTGGGATATTGATAGAGTTGTAGAAAACGCTAGAAGTATATCCGTTTTAGTTTATCAATTTTTAAGTACAGATATTAAAGGTGATCCAAATTAATAATTAAAATTAATATTTATTTACGAGCTATTACAGAAACTATTATTGCACTAAGTATAAATAAAATTGCAATAAATATTAACATTTTAAAATTTATATTATTATTTTTTTTAAATTCTTTTTCTCCTGCATCAATTGATTTTTGATTTTCATTTTCTAAAGCATTGCTTGTTAATATTTCATTTTTTGATTTTATATCTTCATTTTGCTTAAGGAGTTCATTATTTTGTTTAAGAAGCTTATTGATTAATTTTTTATTGGATTTATTTTCTTCTAATAGTTTATTTCCTAAATTTTTTAGGTTTCCAATTTCAATTTTTTGTTTTTCATTCGTGATTTCAAGATTATCTTTAATGTTTTTTATCTTACTAAGCTCCTGTAAATCTTTCATGGTAAACTTATATTCACCAATCTGTATTATGTTTTCATTTTTTGCTGTTGAAGTTTCTGAATTGCCAAATGATATGATCAAAAAACTAAAAAAAATTATAAATGTAAGCAGCTTTTTCATAATATTCGATAAGCATAACTCAAAAAGTTCATTAGGGGAAAAAGATTGATTGTACCTATTTTAGGTTGTAAAATACCTGTGGTAGGGAGTTTAAAAACTATAATGAGTGAAAAAAAAACTATAATGAGCAATGATAATATTGTTAATTTTAATAAAGTTAACAAACAAAAAGATATTAAAAGTATTAAAGAGCCAATGTTTTCTCAGGGACTTTATCATTGGGTGATGTTTATACTTTCTTTTTATACAAGAGTACGAGAAAATTTAAAAATAGACTTTGAAACTTTTGTTATTTTACAAGTTGTTGTAAGTCATTCACTGTATCAGTTAAATAAATCTGGAACTAAAACATTTGCAGAGCTTGAAGATCAAATAACAAACATTACTCAAAAAAAATTAAGAAATAATTCAAAATTAACTTTTGCAAGCATTGCTGAAGTACTTCAGTTGCCAAGAGAAACAGTTAGAAGAAAGGTATTAATTTTAACTAAAAGAAATATTTTATTATCAGATACTGCTGATGGAATTAAACTTGGAACAGCTTACAAAACAATTTACAAAGAATTTGTTTCACGAACTACTTTAGATATGAGCTCACTAGTTAAGAAGTGGAAAAAATCTGGAGCTTTAGAAACTTTATTGGAATTAGATAAAAAAATATGATAACATCAGTATGTTTAAATAGATTAACGAACAAAAACAATATTATGAATAAAATTTTAGATATTGAAGTAGAAAAAATTATAAAACCAATCACAACAAGTGATGGTGCTGGAGTTAAATTAAAAAGAAGTATTGGACTTGATCCTAATTACTTTGATCCGTTTTTAATGTTAGATGAATTTGGTTCAGATAATAAAGATGATTACGTTGCAGGATTTCCTCCTCATCCTCATAGAGGAATAGAAACTGTTACTTACATGTTGTCAGGAGATTTTAAACACAAAGATAGTAGCGGCGGCGAAGGCAGAATGAAAGCTGGAGATGTTCAATGGATGAAAACTGGAAGTGGGATCATTCATTCTGAAATGCCAGCAATGAAAGATGGTAAGCTACATGGTTTTCAATTATGGATTAACATGCCAGCAAAATTAAAAATGAGTCAACCTGAATATTATTATATGGATAATGAAAAAATAAATATTCATAACGATAAAGAAAAATCTGTTAAGGTAATAGCTGGCAACTTTGAAAACACTGTAGGTTTTTTTAAACAACACAATGTTGAACCTATTTATTTTGATATTAACTTAAATAAAAATAAAAAATTCAATTTTAATTTACCGTTAACTCACAATTCATTTGTTTATCTTATAGAAGGAGAAATAAAAATTGGAAATAAATCGCACGAGAAAATAAAAGACTCAACTTTAATTTTATTAACTCAAGGTGATGAATTAAAAGTAGAAGCAATAACAAAATCTAAATTTCTTTTAGTATCAGCAAAACCAATTGGTGAACAAATAGCAAGAGGTGGTCCTTTTGTTATGAATACTAAAGCAGAAATATTAGAAGCTATTAATGATTATCAAAGAGGAACTTTTGTAAAATGAAAAAATATTTATTAAAATTTTCTTTTTATATAGTTTCTGTCTTAAATTGATTAAGAAAAGAGTTATAAAATTATTTTTTTAATTAATTTTAAGTTTTTTACTTTTAATATCTGTTAAAAGTATTAATTTTTTAAATTATTAATATTTAAAGTATTTATTCAGAATATTTTTATTTTTCTACTCTAGACGTCTGTTAAAAGTATTAATTTTTTTAGATTATTAATATTTAAAGTATTTATTTAGCATTTATTTATAATATTTTTACTTTTCCATCCCAGATGTTTGATAAAAGCATTAAATTTTATAAAAAATATAATATTTAACTAAAAAAAATATTTTTTAGATAAATTTCTATTAATAATTGTAATTTTTGACATACAACTTTTAGTATTTGTCAAATTTTGACCTAAAAATTGAAATATTTGATGATTTTAGGTTTGTTATTTTAAATTTTAAAATAAATATTTTTACTCTAACACAAGTGAATATTTCTCTAACACAAAAAATCTATTTTGAATTGAAAAATCAAAAAGTGTTGATTTTATTGACTTTTTTGAATTTTTAAAAATTTTATTAACTCTAACACAATAATAAAAAATGAAAAATAATGACTTGTGTTAGAGTTTTGTTTTTTTGTGTTAGAATTTTTAATAATTTGCAAAAAATAAGTAAAAATAATTTTTTTTTAATTTATTTTAAAAATTGTTGATTTTATTGACTTATTTCATTTTTTTTCATTTTTTAACCCATAATGAGCATACAACTTATGATTATGTGTTAGACATTTTGCATTTTTGTGTTAGAGATTCGAATGTATTGTGTTAGAGAAATATAAAATTTTAAATTATGAGCGACGAAGATAAAGATAATATATATAAAGAGGATGAAGTTAAGGTTGATGAAAATCAATCTAAGGATGAAAATAAGCCTTCAGAACCTCAATCTTCTGATAATACAGAAAATAAGAATGATAATAATGAATTAACTCAATCTGAAAGTGAATCTTCTACTAATATAGTTGAAGAGCCTCAATCTTCAGTTCAAACAGATCAAGAAATCCCAAAAACAGAAGAAACTAAGAAAGAACACGAAGTTATTCATAAAAAGGATGGCAGACTACATATATATGTAAGGCAAGATAAGTATAAAGGTGAACTAAAATCAAAAAATTGGGTTGGTAGACTTTATATTGATGGAAAACAAAAGATTTCTTCGTCAGGGACCCCTAATCTTGAAGAAGCAATACCAATATTAGAGAAATGGTTTGATGATGTTCACAAAAATAAAGATAAAGAAGAACAAATTTCAAAAGAAACAGTAGAAACGTCAGTAACAACAGAAGAGCAGTCAGCTGTAACAGCAGAACCAACAACACCTCCAACAATAGAAACACCTAAACCTACCGAAACTACTTCTGTAACAGAAAAAGCACCAGAACCTGCTCCAACACAAACTATTTCTGCTTCAGTAGAAGATAAAGAAGCTTCAGAAACTAAAACGCCTTCAAGTTTTTTAGATAAATTAAAAAATATTAAATTAAAAAAACCTTCTTTTGCAAGTGGGATTAAAACTCCAAAAATTTCTGCGTTAGGTAAAGGTGGTTTTAAAAGTAAATTAGATAGTTTTTTTAAATCTAAATTAGGAAAATCTTCAGCCCAAGGAGAAGAAATACTTGGAGTAGAAATTACAAATAAAGAAATTAGATTAGCTCAAATATCAAGCAATAAAGCTAATCAGTGGGTATTAGAAAAATTTTTCGTTCACAAAGTAGATTTACCTGATGATGCTGCAGTTTTAGAAAACGCAGAAAGGTTAGGAGGTGAGTTATCAGTTGCAATTCAAAAGTCAAAAATTACTACACCGAATGCTGCAATTGCTATTCCAGTGACCAGCGCAATTATCAGAGTTGTAACAGCACCTTTAATGAAAGAAGAAGAATTAAATAAAGCAATTGAAACTAATTCGCTTTGGGAAAATTTAGTTCAGTTAACTGACAACCTGGATGATTATTCAATATTTCATCAAGTTATTAATAGAAATGATAAAGAAAATACGATGGACATTTTATTTGTTGCATCAAAGCTTGCAGATATAAATAGTTATACATCGATTATAAAATCTAGTGGTCTTAATGCAGTTATAATTGATGTTAAATGTTTTGCGTTAAAATCTGCAGTTGATCAAATAAATTTGATTTCAAAAAAAACAGAAGATGCAAATCTTACAGCTGTTTTAGAATTTGGTCTTGATGAAAATTATCTTATGATTTTGTACGATAATAACCCAATAATCACAGATATTTTTTTAAGAGGACAAGATAGGAAAATTTTAAAAGAGTCAGAAAATCAAGAAGAAAAAGAAGCATTAGTAAGAAGATTTGTTACACAAGTAAAACAAGCTGTTCAGGATTTTGAAACAAAATATGAAAAGAGAATTAGAAATATAAAAGTTGTTTCAGATTTAACTAATATTGAAGATTATTTGTCTATTTTTAGAAAAAATCTTGTTAATATCGGATTTAAAACATTTGATCCACTTGATGGTTTAAATGTTCCTCAGCAATTAGAACAATCAATAACTCAAGAAAATAGATCATACCTAACAACAGTTATAGGTTTAGCTTTTAGAAAATTAGACGTATTTGGTTATTATAAATTTGTTACAGCAGTGAAAAATATAAACCTATTACCTAATAGACAGGGAATGGTTAAGCAGAAAAAAATGAAAGCAATTTCAAATTTTGCATTCAAAGGAGTAGTTGGAGCTGTAGTTGGAATATATTTAGTATTATTTGCATTGTCCTTTTGGAATATTCATTCATATAACAAAAAATTGCTTGAATATGACAATGTAGTTAAAACACATTTATTAAAACAGAAAGAACTTAAAGTAGTTAATAAAGAATTAGGTATTATTAATACTGCTCTTAAATTAAGCGGAAGCTTAAAATCAAACAAAGATTTAAGTTATAGAATTTTGGCACAGATTGCTTCAAGTGTCCCGAAAAGATTAAGATTCGATATAGTTGACTATGACGGAAAAAGAAAAGTTACAATTCAAGGAGTTGCAGCAAGCGATCAAGATATATTAAAATTTATAGATAACCTTGGTAAGCAAAATTATATTAAGCAGGCCTCATTATCATCAATGAAACTTCCAGGAAAATCTAAATCTGGAATAACAATGAAAGGATTTAGAGTTTTTGTTTTAGTTGACCCAACAGGTAAGAGTAAAGGATAAAATATGGATTTGAAAAATATTGATCTAAAAAATATAAACTTTGAAGATATAAAAGCAAAAGTTATACAATTAGCTGATAAAAAAACTTTAATTAAACTTGGTATTTCTACCGGTGCTATAATTTTATTTTTAATAATTTATTATTCTATTTTGAATCCTATGGTTGATAAGAGAAAAGCTAAACTGGATGATATGAATAAAAAGAAAGAAGAAACTGCACAATTTGTACAAGATATAAACAAAACTAAAAAAACAATAAAAAAACTTACTCCAGAGTACAAAAAACACTCTACATTATTCCATACCAAAGCTGAGGTTGAAGGTTTATATCAAACCTTAAGCTACTATGCTGGATTAAATGGTTTAGTGATTTCTAAAATACAAAAAGAAGATCCAAAAGCAGTGGCAAAGTCAGGCAAAGCTTCTAAGAAAAAGAAGAAAAAGAAGAAGAAGAAGAAAGCAACAAAAAAGAAAAGTGCTTCGAATATTGCTTACTACAAAATACCAGTTACTTTTGAAATAACAGGCAATTTCCTAGGATATATTAAGTTTAAACGTGCTTTATCACTTTCAAAGAAGATGCTTAACTTTGACAAAGAGTCAATCAAAGTGGTAAAAGGGGATACAACCGGAGCGATAAAAGTTACAGGAAAACTAACAATAGTAGGATTGGACGGTTAATGAAGTTATTCAGGATTTTAATTTTAATCTTTACTTTTATTTTTGGAGTTAGCGCTGTTGTTGCTGATACGGAAGATGCTACGAAAAAAATACTTGATAAAGCAAAAGAAATTAATCAAAAAGTAAAATTACAAGCCGCAAATGCTAAATCGGAAGTTAGCGGAGAGGAACCATTACCGTTAAATGATCCTTTTGTTGGTGATGCATCTCTTGGAGGACAAGGCACAGTATCAGTGATTGCAAGTGATGATACAGATAGACAAGGATTGAGTTTACGTAATTTTAAACTTGTAGGTATTATGACAGGTGAATATGAAAGTTATGTATCTTTAATTAATTCATCAGGTGAGATAGTTACTTTACAAATGAACGAAGAGTTAAGTCCAGGCGTGAAACTAATTGCACTAAATCCTGCAAAAGCTGTATTTGAAAAAGGTGAAGACTCTTACCTAGTCATTGATTTTAAAAATGTAATTAGAGAAACATCGGAGCCATTTTAATGAATATTAGATCATCTAAAATATTAGTTTCTTTATTTTTTTTACTTTTTGTTCTTAATAGTTGTGCCGATCAGTTAGGCAAAGCTAAGACCAAACAAAAGAAAGTATTTAAGCATGACACTCCATTAATTAAACAGGACGTGAAACAATTGGGCAAAATTGAAATAGAAAAAAGCGCTGAAATGGGTCCTATACCAGTTGAAGGAGATGTTCAAAAGCTAGAAAAAAGAAAACAAATTTCATCTGTTAAAGAGAAAAATTATTTATTGATACCTGATGACTATATGATGCTTAAACAGAAAGTAACATTCAAATTTCAAAATTTAGATTATAAAGAAGCGATGGCTTTAATGGCAAAAATAGGAGATGTAAATATCTTGGTTGGAGAAGAAGTTGCCGGATCAATTACAGCAGAATTATCAGATGTACCTTGGGACAAAGCTTTTAATGCACTTTTAGATATGAAGAATTTTGCAGCTGATATTGATGTTGCTAGTAATATTATTAGAGTTCATTCGCCAGCAACTTTAACTTCTCAAGAAAGTTATAAATCTGCAAGAGCTTCAGCAGTAAGAAAAAAAGTTGAGCTTGAAGACTCTGTTGAACCAGTAGTTTCAGAAATATTTAGACTTTATTATATTACACCAGCCGAAGCTAAAATTACGATAACAGAATTATTTACTTCAACAGGAGATGCTGGAGGTTATTCACCAATTCAAGTAACAGAAGAAAAAACAACAAGGTCTATAATCGTTAGAGGAAAATCAAAAGATTTAGACGTGGTAGATAAAGTAATAAGAGAAATTGATGTAAGAACGAAACAAGTTTTAATTGAAGCTTTTATAGTAGAAGCAAACTCATCATTTGAAAGAGTATTAGGAAATGCATTAAGTGCAGCTTATACCAGAAAAGGTACAAGAGTAGGTGGTACGATTGGTGGTAGTAGTATTGGTCAGGCACCTGGTGGTTCGGGCTCATCAATTACTGGAAGCACTGCAGCATTGAGCGAAGCTGGAGGTCAAGGCATGGATGGTCTTTTTAATTTTCCTGCAGTATCACCCACTGGCCAACCCATTACAAGTGGTATAGGAATATTAAGAAAAATGTCATCATCAGTTTTAAAACTTCAAATTGAAGCATTGGAATCACGGGGTTTAGGAAAAACAATATCTAATCCAAAATTGTTTACTTTAGATAACCAGGTTGCTTCAATTAAACAAGGTATTCAACTACCTGTTGCTGGAAGTGGTGATACAGCCCCATCATTTAAAGATGCTGCGCTAAAACTTACTGTAACACCAAGTATAATTGGCGATGGTAACGTACTTTTAGATATACAAGTAAATAATGACAGTCCTGATAGAAAAGATCCATCCAATGTTGGTATTAATACAATGGAAATAAGTACCAAACTTTTAATTGCTGATGGAGATATAGTGGTTATTGGTGGAATTAAGAAAAACGAGGTAGCTGATGGTAAAAAAAATGTGCCAGGAATGAGCAACATACCTATAATAGGAAAAATGTTTCAAGGTGAAACAAAAACAGATACTATGAATGAACTTTTAGTGTTTATAGCACCAAGGATTTTATAATGCTTAAAATAAGTAGAGAAAGTGAAATTAATCTTATCAATGTTTTAATTGATCACGATATTATATCCGGTAAGGACTTAGCAAAAATAAAGAAAGCAAGCGCTGATGGCAACAAATCTCAAATTGATGCTGTTTTTGAACTTAAACTTACTGATGAAAATAAAATTTTAGATGTATTGGTTAAGGAGCAAAGTTTAGAAGTTGTCGATTTAACAAAAATCGAAGTTGTTGAAGAAATAAAAACAGTATTACCATCTAATTATATTAAAATGAATTTTGTTGCACCTTTTAAAGTGGATGGAAAAAATCTTCATATAGCAATTTCAGATAGTTCAAAACTTGGTCTAATGAGAAATTTAAAAGCAATTACAAAAAAAAATATTGAACTACATGCTGCTAAAGTTTCTCAAATTTCAGATTTTATTGATAAATTGTTAAGTGAAAGTGGAGATGTAACTGCAGCAACAATTAGAGAAGAAAATGTTTCTAAAGAAAAAACTAAAACTTTTGATAGTGATTTAGGAGATGCAGGGGAAGTACTTGAAAAACCACCAGAAGAAGATATTGAAGCAATAGAAAATGAGTCAGAGGTTATAAAGTTTAGTACGGCAGTAGTAGCTGATGCAATTAAATCAGGTGTCAGTGATATTCACATTGAACCATATAGATTTAATTCAAGAGTTCGTTATCGTCTGGATGGTATGCTGACAGAACAAGAACAGTATAGGAAATTTCTTCATGATAATTATGGAGCAGTAGTAACTCGTTTTAAAATAATGGGTAAACTGGACATTGCCGAAAGAAGATTACCTCAAGATGGAGCAATAAATTTTAAAATAGATGGAAAGGTGGTTGATTTACGATTATCTATTTTACCAACTGCTAGCAATGAAAGAATTGTAATGCGGGTTTTAAATAAAGACGCAGGAGATATAACTCTTGAACAATTAAATTTTGAAGATGCTGATTTAAAAAATTTAAGAAAATCAATTCATAGCACTCAAGGATTAATTCTTGTAACAGGTCCTACTGGTTCAGGAAAATCAACAACTTTATATAGTATTCTTAAAGAAGTAAGTAAACCACATTTAAATATTTTAACTGCAGAAGATCCTGTCGAATATGAACTGGATGGTGTGGGACAAGTTCAAATTAAAGATGATATAGGATTAACTTTTGGTAAAGCATTAAGATCTTTTCTTCGTCAAGACCCAGAAATAATTTTGGTTGGAGAGATGAGGGATAAGGAAACAGTTGATATTGGTTTGAAAGCTGCGCTTACTGGTCACTTAGTGTTTAGTACGCTCCACACTAATGATGCACCGAGCACAATTACTAGATTACAAAATATGGGAACGCCTGATTACTTAATTAGTGCCGCGACCCAGTTGGTACTAGCACAGAGACTTGCAAGAAGATCCTGTAAAGATTGTAGAGTACCTGATGAAGATGTTACTCCAAAAGTCTTAACCGATTTAGGTTTTTCTCCAGAACTAGCTTCACGAGTTAAAGCTCTTAAAGGCAAAGGATGTCCAAAATGTAAAGACTCAGGTTATAAAGGACGACAAGGAATTTATGAAATTTTAGTTGTTTCTAAACCAGTTAAAGAAGCAATATTAAGACAAGCAACTACTCCCGAACTAAGAGAGATTGCAATAAAAGAAGGTTTTCAAACCATGCAGGATATGGGAAGAAGACTTATTGCAAATGGAGAACTTAATTTTAGAGAGTATGAGCGTGTTTTATCATCTTAATAATTAATTAAAAAATGGAAGCATTTACATACAAAGGTATTGCAGCAGGAAAATACGTTGAGGGTGAAATTGAAGCTTTAAATCAAGACGAAGCCTCTCATAAACTTAAAGAGCAAAAAGTAATTATAACAAACCTAATTAAATCTAAGAAAAAAAAGGCTGATGGGAAAGCTAAAGCTAAAAAAGGAGGAGGATTGTCTTCACTTTTTTCAGGAAAGAAAAAAGCAAAAGTAGAAGATATTCTTATTTTTTCAAAACAATTTGCAACCATGGTAAAGGCAGGTTTGCCAATTTTAGAAGTTCTTGCAATGTTGAGAGACCAGCTTGAAAATCCAGGAATTAAAGAAATAATTGAAGACATAAGAAAAAGTCTTGAAGGCGGGGTAACTCTATCAAAATGTTTTGAAAAATATCCAGAACATTTTGATAATATATATGTCAATTTGATTAAAGCTGGTGAAGCCAGCGGTAAACTAGACGTTTTCCTTTTAAAGATTGTAGAGTCATTAGAGAAGAAAGAGAAAATTAAAAAGAAGATTAAGGGAGCTTTAATGTATCCAAGTATAATGTTTACAACTGCAATTCTTGTTAGCGCAATCATGTTGATTAAAGTTGTTCCTGTTTTTGCTAAAATGTATGAAGGAATGGGAGTTGCACTACCAAAACCAACAGAAATTATTATGTCCATGAGTGATTTTTTAAGAGGAACTGGCGGACTGGTACTTTTTCTTAGTATCGTTATTTTTATTGTAGCTTTTAAATATTTAACAACTAACAATGCAGCAATTCGATTTAAGTGGCACAGACAAGTATTAAAGATGCCAGTTTTTGGCGATTTAATTTTAAAATCTTTACTTGCAAGAATATCATTGATTATGGGAAATCTTAGTGCGGCAGGTGTTAACTTATTAGAAAGTTTGGAAATTGCAAAATCAGTAAGTTCTAATGTAGTAGTATCAGAAGCTTTAGAAAATGTTAAAAAAGGAGTATTTTCAGGAGATACTTTAACAAAACTTTTTTTAAAAGAACCTTTGTTTCCTCCAACATTTAGTCAATTAATTTCAGTCGGAGAACAAACTGGACAATTAGATGAAATGTTTAATTCTGTTGCTTCTTATTATGAAGAGGAATTTGATCAAGCTGTTGAAAATATGTCTGCTTTAATAGAACCTATTATGATTGTTTTTATGGGAATTATGATTGGTGGATTAATGATCGCGATGTATTCTCCAATATTTAACGTTGGATCTATAATAGGTTAAATTTTTTTTGTTAAAACAAGATGGTTAACCCAACCTTGTTGATCTTTTTTAAAAACAGCACCATCCATTATTTGTTTTATAAAAAAAGTTCCTAATCCTCCTGGTTTTATGTCATCCAATTTTCTATGTTGGACGTTTCCAGGAACTACTGGCTTTCCTTTATCATAAAAACCTATTTCTAGCTGAGTATCATTTAAAGAAATTTTTATTTCCATTCTATCAGTAGTTTGCTCAACCCCTTTATAACCATGTTTAACAATATTTTGAGCAGCTTCAGCAATTGCTAAAACTAATTCATCTTTTTGTTCTTGTGGTAAATTTATTTTTTCAAAAACTTCTCTTGAAAAAACCCTTACTTCTTTTAGGCTTGCTGTACTTACAGGAAAATCTTTTGATTCTGATAAATTCATTATTCAAGGTTTAATATCTGCTCAAGTTTTGCCATCATAATAACTTTTAAAACAGATTTACTAACTTCTTTAACAATAACTTTTGTATTTTTTTCTAATGCTTTTTGATGACTCTCAATAAGAACGGAAATTCCAGATGAATCCATATAAGAAACATCTTTTAAATTTAAATGAACTTCTTTTCCTGATTCAACAAGAGGTAAAATTACTTCTTTCGCTTTCTCAGTAACGTCCATATCTATCTCTCCATTAAGAAAGACTGTACTTACGTTCCCTTCTTCACTAACTTTGTATGTCATAAGCGATTATAGATAACATAAAAATTAGTTATTAAATAAAGAAAATTAGACCCATAATGGGCAATTAAATTGTTACTTATTACTAATTTTGTTTGGTTTTTTAGTGTTTACATACTAAATAATATTATATTAAATGAAGATATATTTATTAAATATATATATTAAAGAAGGAAGGGATATGAAAAATAATAAAGGTTTTACACTTATAGAATTATTAGTCGTTGTTGCGATAATTGGTATTCTAGCGGCTGTTGGTACAGTTGCTTATCAAGGATATATTTCAAGCGCAAACAAGACTGCATCAAAATCAAATCATGCATCTACAGTTAAATATATTGCCGCTGAATTGGCAAAATGTTCAATTGGTGAAGCGTCGGTAATGAGAGTTGGAACAGTTGATTCATTAGATTGTGATGAGGCAGGCGAAACACCAGGAGCTGTTTCCGAAGCAGCAACTGTAGCACTTGGAGATTTTAAAAATTCTTACTACAGTTCATCTGATGCAGTAATTGATGGTGCAACTCCTGCACTAGGACAAACAGCGGTAACTGATGATGGTACTACAGTAACAATTAAGTCATGTGTTGAAAAAGGTTGTACTGGTGATGCCACTATGGGTAACACAATTACCATTGAATAATTTTAAAATTATTTAAGTAGAAAAAAAATTTATGGCTACTAGGAGTTCTGGTTTCAGTTTAATAGAAGTACTAGTAGTCGTAGCAATTATAGGTATACTCTCAGCAGTTGGATTAGTTTCTTATAAAGGTTATGTTGGTGCTTCAAAAACAAGTGCAGTAAAAAGTGCTATGCAAACAATTTCATTAGCACAAAGCGAATATTATTCCAATGAGGGATCATACTATATTCAAGATGAAGATGGCACATGTGTTATGAGCGGTACGACTTCAGACAATATTGAAACAAATTTAATGGGTGGAGGAGATGTGATTGCAGAAAACGTTGGTTACGAAATGTGTACTGAAACTAGTGGATCAGGTTATATAATTAGAGCAAGTAACGGCACAATAACTAAAACCTTAGATCATAACGGCACTTGGGGGGAATAAGTAAAATTGTTTTTACCCAATGAAAAAAAAAAGAAAATCAAAAAAAAAACTTCCTATTAAAAAGAGAGTTAAATCCTTTTCCATTATACCTTTTTTATTTGGTATTGCTTTGTTGTCTTTATTTTCAGAAACAATGCGCACAATACCAGCAGGTGCTAAGAGTGATAATTTTTCCAATATACCTTTTGAATTACCAAAATTAAATTCTAATATTTTAGAAAAAAACCTTTTGAAAAATGTATCGTTAATTAATGAAAAAATTAACTATCAAAATTCAAAAAATGACATTTTTTTAATTGAAGAAAATTTTTCTATAGATAAGGAGCTTATTGTTGCAAAAGTACCAGAAGAAGAAAAACAAAAAATTCAATTAAAAGCACCTATTCCAACGATAGTAGATGTTCCTAAGGTTGAAGAAACTATAAAGGTTGCAGCAGAAAAAATAAGTACAAAAACTATTATTGTTGATGGTGAAGAAAAATTAATTCCAGGTTCTTCAGATAAAAATATTACTTACATGCAAATTTTATTAAAACCAAATGATTTGGAATTAAATTTAAAATACGCACAACAACAAGGAAAAATAGGAAACTATAAACAAACCATTTCAACTCTTGAAAGATTAAATATGCTTTATCCAGATAATGTTGAAATAAAACTATATTTACTCTCAGTTTTAGTACAAGCAGACTCACCCAATAAAGCTCTAACAATAATTGAAGAAATTAAATCTAATGAAGATTTAACGCCAGAAGATTTAGCAACTGTAACAGAGATTGAAGAAGATGTTAAATCAAGATTAGCACCCAAGTTATGGAATTATTATGCAGAAGTTTCAATAGGTGGTACGCAAAATAATAATGTAAATAGTGTTACAAAAAACAGACTTCAAGATAGTTCAGACAGCGTTATACCTTTTAATAGTCCAATGTATGATAGAACCTACACTCAAAGTTTAGGTCTAACAGCATCCAGAACTATAGGAGAAGGTTCGGCATTTAGCATGAACTTAGCTCTTACAGACTCTCGTCAAAACTTTGAAACAAGTGATGATTTGGAAAGTTATGGATTAACTTTTGCTTTAGACACAACTGTTGGTAACCAAGCTTTATCTCCATATTTAATAACAAGCAAAACTGACAATAAAGATGATGCTACTGCTTATTCTTTTATGTATGGAATTGGAGGATCTTTTCCAGCCGGAGATCGAAGCACATATAACTATGGATATTCTTATTCCGATGCAAGAAATGATAGAAACACAACTGACACAACTGCTGACGAAACAAATGCAATCTCTCATGGTATTACTTTAGGGCATGATTTTTTATTAAATGAATTAATTTCAATATCTACAGGCTTAGGATACAGCGACTCAGACTCAAAAGTAGATGCTGGAAATGACGCTGAAAGTTATGATTTAAATTTTAGGATGAACTTTAATTTTCCATGGGCATATGTTTCCGTAGGTGATGGTTTAACTTGGAATGATTACAAAAAAGAAGATACTAGTGTAAATTCAACTATATTAAGATCAGATGTTGTAAATGCTTTTGATATCATTTTAGTTAAAGCTGTAGGTGAGTTAATTCCTATACTTGATCCTAAAAACGAAATCAGTATGACACTTGGATATGAAAAGACAATTTCGGAAGCAAATATCAAAAATTATGATTATATCTCCGATTCCTATTCAATTAGCTTTTCTAAATCATTTCACCTAAACAAGTAAAAAAAATATGAATAAAGACGATTTTATTGGAAAAAAACAGCAAAATAGACGCCCATTATGGTCGAAAAAATGCTTTAAACATAATATATTTATTATATAAATTTTACTTATGAAAAGAATTTTAGCACTAATTTTTGGATTTTGCTTACTATTTAATGTTTCTCAAGCACAAGAGTTGAGTATTGAAAAACAATTAGTCGGGATAGTTGGTGCAATATCAGGAACTGTTAAAACTGAAACTAGAGAACTTAAACCTGGTGATAAAATCTATTTAAATGAAACAATTTATGCTACCGAAGGATCAGGAACACAGCTTCTTTTGCTAGACCAATCAACATTTACAATTGGATCAGATTCAGAAGTTGTAATGGATACTTTTATTTATGATCCAGCTACCAATGATGGAAAAATTGTAGCAAGTGTTAAACAAGGAAGCTTAAAAGTAATTTCAGGCTTAATAAGCAAAAAAAATCCTGAGGCATTAACTGTCGAAGTTCCAGAAGGAACTTTAGGATCAAGAGGAACAGAATTTCAAACGATAGTATCTAATAAAAGAACCGATACATTATTAATAGGACCAGGAAAAAATAATACATTAGGCCTAAGACCTGGCGCTGTTCTCGTTGGTAATAAGTTTGGACAAACAATGCTTAACAAACCTTACAGCATTTCTAGTATGTCAAACGGTAAAGCACCTGGGCAAGCTAAAAGAATTACAAAAAACCAATTAAAAAAATTCAAGAAAAAAATGAGAGCCCTAAAAGTTGCAAAACTTGATGGAGCTTCAAAAGAAGAAAGAAAAGAATTAAGAAAAAAAATTAGAAAAGAATTAAAAGAACAAGGTTTTGAAAAAGAAGAAATAAAAACTTTAATTAAAGAAAATCTTAAAAAAGATAAAGAGCAAAGAATTGTTTTGTTAAAAGAAAGAGGAGAAGATGTTTCTGATTTAGAAATAGCTGATGAAGAAATTATGGAAGAAACTGCTGGTGAAACAGATGTAGCAGAACCAGAAATAGCAGAACCAGAAATAGCAGAGCCAGAAATAGCAGAACCAAAAGTAGTAGAACCAAAAGTAGTAGAACCGAAAATAAAAGAGCCTAAAATAGTAGAACCTAAAGATAAGAAGAAAAAGAAAAAAGCTAAAAATAAAAAAGGTAAAAAGAAAAAAGGCAAAAAAGCTAAAAATAAAAAAGGTAAAAAGAAAAAAGCTACTAAGAAAAAAGGTAAAAAGAAAAAAGCTGAAAAGAAAAAATCTAAAAAGAAAAAAGCTACTAAGAAAAAATCTAAAAAGAAAAAAGCTACTAAGAAAAAAGCTACTAAGAAAAAATCTAAAAAGAAAAAAGCTACTAAGAAAAAAGCCAAAAAGAAAAAAGTAGCCAAAAAGAAGAAAAAGAAAAAAGTAGTTAAAAAGAAGAAAAAGAAAAAAGTAGTTAAAAAGAAGAAAAAGAAAAAAGTAGTTAAAAAGAAGAAAAAGAAAAAAGTAGTTAAAAAGAAGAAAAAGAGAAAAGTAATTAAGAGAAAGAAAATTGTTAAGAAAAAAGTAAAGAAAAATAAGAAGAAAAGAAAAAGAAGAAAAAAGAAATAAATAATCCTTAAAATAGCTATTCTTTAAGTTTATTTACTTTGAGTTTAATCTGGTTACATTCTCAATGTGAAATCTTTATTGATAAAATACCAAAATTATTTAATATTTTTTGTACTATTAATTATATTAATAGCTCTAAAAATTGCCAATCCTAGCTTCATCAAATCAATTTCTTATATTAGTTTTGATTTGTATCAAAAGACTTTTCCTTTAAAGAAGCAAGATTCAAACGTGGTAATTATTGATATTGATGAAAAAAGCCTAAGTAAATTTGGACAATTTCCTTGGAGCAGAAGTGTTTTTGCAAAAATTATAGACAAGGTTCACGCAACTAAGCCAAAAGCAATTGGTTTTGATGTTTTTTTTACTGAAAAGGACAAACAATCTCCAGAAGAAATAATTAAATCTTATAACTTAATACCAACCGATATTGCTGAATTACAAAAAATTAAAGGCCACGATGAAATATTTAGAGAAAGTTTGGAAAAATCTAAATCAGTTATTGCAGTGTTAGGAAGCAATGTTTCTTCACATGGAACTTATGATAGATCTGCAAAAGCAAGATTTCTTTCTAAAGGAGGTGATCCTAAGGAATTTACGTATGCTTACCCTTACTCGATTGGTTCTCTTGAAAAATTAGAAAAGAGTGCAAAAGGATTAGGATCTATTTCTTTTTTGGACCAAACTGATGGTATTATTCGTTCTCTTCCATTAATAGTTCGTTTTCAAAATAAATTATATCCTACAATGGGGCTAGAAATGGTTCGAGTTGGAAATAATCAAAAAAATTTATATGTAGAATTAAATGAAGTTGGAATAACAAGAATAAGCTCAAGACCACATAAAATCTCTTCAGACTCAAATGGAATTATTTGGATTAGATATAAAGAGTCACAAAAAAATCAGTACATTTCTGCAAGTTCCGTATTTGATGGAAAGTTTGAAGAGTCAAAATTTAAAGATAAATACGTTTTGATAGGAGCTTCAGCTCAAGGTTTATTCGATTTAGTTAAAACACCTTTGGGAGTAACAATACCTGGAGTAGAAGTACACGCAAATGTAATAGAAAATATTTTAGATGAAAGCTATCTAGTTCGTAATCCAAACACTTATATATTTGAACTATTATTTTCAATTTTAGTTGCCTGTATTACATTTTTTTTCTCTCAAAAAATAGAACCTAAATTTAGTTTATCTATATTTTTTGGAAGTTTTGTTTTAGTTGTTTTAATTGGTTTTGGTATATTTTTATTTAGATCAGAACTAGTAGATATTAGTTATCCTATATTTATGCTTACAGTAACATTTTTAACAGGACTTTATTTTAGATTTGTAGAAGAAAATCGTATTGCATTGGCAAACCTGCAAAAAGAAGCAAAATTATTAAAAGAAAGAGAGCTAGCAGGAGAAGTGCAGAAAAGCTTATTTCCAGATATTTCAAGGTTTGAAAATTTTATTTATGCAACAAACGTCCCAGCAAGAGATGTATCTGGTGATTATTTTGATGTAGTTGGTGTTAATAAAAATGAATATTTTTTTACATTAGCAGATGTCTCTGGAAAAGGAATTAAAGCCGGAATGTACATGGCCAAAGCATCATCAATATTTAGAACACTTTCAAATTTATCATATCCACTGGAAAAAGTTGTTTTTGGAGTAAATAATGAACTTGTAGAAGCAAAATTTAAAGGAATGTTCGTTACAGCTGTGTTTGGTAAATTTAATATAGAAACAGGTGATGTAACTTTTGTAAACGCAGGCCATGAAAGTATAATGGTTTTTGATAGAGATAAAAAATTCGAATTTATAAAATCAGAACTGCCTCCTATAGGTATTATAAAATATTTTGCAGAATCCATGGTAAAATCAAAAACTATTAATTTAAAAGATAAAACATTTGTGGTTTATACAGATGGTGTAACTGAAGGGTATTTAAAGAACGGAGAAGAATTAGGAGCTGAAGGAGTGCAAAGAATTGTTACAAACTTAGATAATATAACTCCAAAAAAATTAGTAGACTCTATTGCTAATGAACTAAACTGGGGCGCAGAAAAATTGAGAGATGACATAACATGTCTTGCACTAGACCTTAAAAACACTGAACTTGTTAAACCAATCAAAAAAAAGAAAGAAGTGACTGTAAAAAAAGCCTAAAATGGTTACTAAATAGTTTTTTTTAGTTTATTTCTTTCATTTTTCCTAATACTTTTATAAATAATCATATTAGGGAGATATGAATAGAATATTAATTTTTTTGTTTGGGATAGTAATTTTAAATGGATGTGCTCAATCCACTTCATTCGTTGGTCCAACATATACATTAGCAAAATCAGGAAGTGTAATGCAAGCTGGAAATTCAATTGCCATGTCATATGGATTAAAAAAAACATTTAATCCAATTGATACAAATACAATGATAAGTTCACTTGTAGATAGAGATATTAGAGAATGTCAAACAATTCATAGCTCTGATTTAAGTGAAATCTTTTTTGATACACTAGACGGTATGGATTGTTATCGAGATCCATTTAGTATTTATAAGTAAAATAATTTTAATTTATTTTAATAAATTATTTAGTTCACCATTTTTTTCTAAAGCTCTTAACTCTTGGTAACCACCGATATGAAGATTATCGAAAAATATTTGAGGTATAGTTCTTTTTCCATTTGCTTTTTTAATCATTTCATCCATTAGACCTTCTTTTGTTGAGATATCTATTTCTTGATATTTTATATTATTTCTAGAAAACAACCTTTTTGCCGCATCACAAAAATTGCACATTGGACCTGTGTACATAATTATATTTTTCATATTTTATATATAGTCATTTTTTCTAATTTTTCCACATTGGATCCCAAGACCCATTTTGGTCAATAATTTTTTATAAAAATCCAATGAATTTAAAAAAAAAATTAATGCAAATCTATATGTCTATGATATTATCAAATTTAGATAGTCCTATCTAGCCATCTTTAGCTCCCGGTTTTTTAGGACTATCCGTAAAAATGTTTCCCATAGAATATTTCCTTTTTTTACAGATAATTTTGTTTTTATTTATTACACCAGGAACTCCAAGAATTGTAATTATTTCATATTCAATGAATTATGGTGTTAAAAGTTGCATATGGACAGCTTTAGGAGATGTAACTGCAAATTTAGTTCAAGGAACTTTAGTAATTTTTGTAATTGGGTCTTTTTTTTTAGATAATCCTATTTTTTTAAATACATTTAAATGGATAGGAATACTTTATTTAGTTTACTTAGCTTACGATATTTATAATAGTGTGCCAAAAAATATTAATTCATCAGAAAAAAACGAAAAAACTATTTTTTCTTTCTTTAAAGATGGTTTTTTAGTTGCTGGAACAAGCCCAAAGGCATGGATGTTTTTTCCATTAATATTTCCACAGTTTATTGATTTTAAAGCAAATTATATTTCACAATTTTTAATATTAATTACAACTTATATTGTTTTAGATTTTTTATCTTTAATTGGTTATGCAATTCTTGCTAATAAATTAATAGTCTGGATTAAAGCAAATCCAAAAGTAATTAACACAATTTCAGCGTGTGTATTATTAATTATTGCTATAATAATAGCTTTTATTCAAAAATATTAATTAAAAAATGCATATTTTTATAAATACTTTTATATCGGAATGGTTGTTTTTATAATCATTTAGGGGTTTAATTGGATATTTAAAACTAAATTTAGAGGAGATAAATGAAAATAAAAAATATTGTAATTACATTTATTTCTGCAATTGCACTATTAATTTTAACTTCAACTATATCTTTCGCAAAAGTAGTTGGGGATAAAATTGTTTTAGGCGCAGCTGTTTCGTTAACAGGCAAATACTCATCTAATGGTGTTCATACTCAAAATGGTTATAATTTAGCTGTTGAGAGAATTAATAGCATGGGTGGTGTTAAAGTTGATGGAAAATCTTATAAGTTTGAGATCATTTATTACGATGATGAATCAAATTCAGGAAGAGCTGCTCAGCTTGCAGAAAGATTGATTAAACAAGATGGTGTTCAATATATGCTTGGACCTTATAGCTCAGGTTTAACAAAAGCTATGGCACCAGTAACTGAAAAGTACCAAGTTCCCATGGTAGAAGCTAACGGTGCGTCTAGATCGTTATTTACTAAGGGTTATAAATATTTATTTGCGGTGCTAGCACCAGCAAACTTATATTTAGACGTTGCTATTGATACTGCTGTTGAAAAAAATAATGGTAAACCAGTAAGAATTGCTATGGCATTTGAACAGGATGCTTTTTCACAAGATGTGAGATTAGGGATTTTAGATGCAGCTAAAAGAACAGGTTCTAAAATTATAATTGATGATAAGTTGCCGAAAGAACTTAATGATATGGCAGCTACCTTGTCAAAGGTCAAAGCTACTAAACCAGATGTTTTAGTTGTTTCGGGCCATACAAAAGGTGCATTAACAGCAATTAGACAAATCTCAGAAATGAAAGTTGATGTTCCAATGTTAGCTATGACGCATTGTGATGCTGCCAAGTTGTCCAAACAACATGGTAAAGCTTCGGAGTATGCGTTATGTGCTTCTCAATGGCACAAGTCATTATCATATAAAGATAAGTACTTTGGTGGTGGAATGAAATATGCCGCAGATTTCAAAAAGAAATTTGATTATGAGCCTCCGTACCAAGCAGCAGAGTCATCAGCTGCTTTATTAGTTTTCAAAGATGCGTTCGAAAGAGCAAATTCTTTTGATACTAAAAAAGTAAGAGATGCTTTGGCAGCTACTGAAATGCAAACATTTTATGGAAATATAAAGTTTGCTCCAGGTGGTCAAAATATTTCTAAACCAATGGTTCTTTTTCAAGTTATCTGTAATGATGATGGAAGCAAATGTGAAAATAAAGTTGTAGCTCCACTTAAGTGGGCTTCTGCTGAGTTAGTACATCCAATTCCTAAATGGTCAGATAGATAATATCTAATATACAAAATGCTCCCTATTAATAGGGGGCATTTTTTACAAATATTAAAAAAATTTTTTATGGATTTTTTAATTTTTCAAGCACCAATGTTGATGGTCCAAGCATCAATTGATGGAATTCTTTTAGGAATTTTATTTGCATTAATAGCTTATGGAATGGCATTACAATGGGGAGTAATGAATATAATTAATATTGCCCAAGGAGAATTAGTAATCATGGGAGGTTATATTGCTTACTTTATGTACTTATCAGGAATCCATCCAGCATTTGGAGTTATAGTTTCGCCAATCATTATGTATTTTGTAGGTGTTGGAATGTACAAATTAGTAATTAATAAAGTTGTAGATAGAGACTTGTTTATTTCAATTTTAGCAACTTTTGGAATTAGTATTTTAGCTCAACAATTAATGAATTTTGCATTTGGTGCAGACGTTGTTGTTGCGCAATCAAATTATGGAACAACTATGATATTTGATAATATGGTGACCATTCCTAATGCTAAAATATTTTCAGGTGCTGTTTGCATAGCTGCAGCAATAGTTTTAGTAATTTATATGAAAAAATCAAAACTTGGTCGAGCTATAAGAGCGACAGCTCAAAATGCGCGAGCAGCAAAAATTTTAGGAGTTAATACAGAAAAAGTTTATGCATCAACTTTTGGTATAAATGCTGCACTTTGTGGAATAGCAGGTGCATGTATTGCAATTACGTTTACTTTACACCCCTATACAGGATTACCTTACACAGTAAGATCTTTTATGATTGTGATTATTGCAGGACTTGGAAATTTACCTGCTGTTGCAATATCGGGAATGGGTCTTGGAATATTCGAAGAGTGGGCAGATTATCTACTTGGAACCGAATTTAGAATTGCAGCTGTCTTTTCATTATTAGTGATTATACTAGTTTATAGAAGATTTAAACTTTCAAGAAAAAGAGAGTATCTAAAATAATGAATAAAAATACCTTACTATATGCTGGATTATTAATATTTGGTTTAGTAGGTGCGTTTGTATTTCCAGCTTATAAACTTCAATTATCATTTCTTTATATTTTAATTGTACTGGCTATGACTTGGGATGTTCAAGGTGGTCAAATGGGCTACAACACATTTGGAAACATATTATTTTTTGGAGTAGGTATGTATGTTGCTTCAAGTGTTCAAATAGCAATGTTCTTTTCATTGTCAGAATGGACTGATGCAGGTGGTGAAAAGACTTTTGTGCATACAATTCCCCAATTTTTTCAAGGCTTTGTTTTTGGAATTTTACTTTCAGGAATTATTCCAATGCTAATTGCAGGAATTATTGGATATGGAATATTAGGTTTAAGAGGTCACTATTTTGCAATTTGCACACTTGCTTTAGGAATTGCTGCTGGTGAGATTGCTGGAGGGATAGAAATAATTGGCGCGGGTCAAGGAATGACAGTACCTGTTTGGCCTAAAGGGTTTGGATCTAATGAACTGTCATCACAATTCTTATATTACTTAAGTTTTTCTTTAGCAGTTATTACATTTGCTTTTTTAAAATGGGCATATAGTACGCGATTTGGATTAGTTTTGAATGCAATAAGAGACAACGAAGATAAAGCAGAAGCAATGGGAATTTATACAATGAGATATAAAATTATTGGTTGGATGGTTTCAGCATTTTTTGTTGGTCTCGCAGGTGGTATCATGGGACATATTAATGGATACATCGAACCAACAGAGATAGCTTTTGCTGGACCAACGTTTGGGGTATTTATGGTTTTAATGGCAATTCTTGGAGGCAAAGGAACTTTATGGGGACCATTGGTAGGTGCAACTATATTTCATTTATTCAAAGAAAGTTTTTGGACTTTTTTTTTAGGGTGGCAGTACGTTGCATTAGGAGTTTTAATTGTTGTTATTGTAGTTTATTTCCCAGAAGGAATTATGGGCTGGTTGAGAGAAAAATATCCAGAAAGATTTGGAGAAGTTATTGATGAAGCAGATAGAAAGGCACAAGTAATATTAAAATGAGTATTTTAGAAGTACAAAATGTTAGTAAATCTTTTGGTGGAGTTAAAGCTAATGTTGATATTTCAATGAAAGTAGAAAAAGGATCTATTGTTGGCTTAATCGGTCCTAACGGATCAGGAAAAACTACTTTATTTAATTCTATTGTTGGAACTTATCCAATTGACAATGGCTCGATTAAATTTAATGGTAAAGAAGTTTCTGAACTACCAGTTCCTGTGATAGCAAAACTTGGGTTACTAAGAACTTTTCAACAAACAAGAATTTATGGAAAATTAAACTGTATAGATAATATGCTTATTAGTCATAAAGCAAGTGATACTAAAATTCTTTCTGTATTTTCAAAAATTCCTCCAAAACTAAATGAAAAAGCTGAAAATTTGTTAAATTTTGTTGGGCTATATCAAAAAAGAAAATTAAGAGCAGGGGATCTTTCTTTTGGTCAACAGAAACTGCTTGAACTTGCAATGGCTTTAATGAATGAACCCGAAATGCTTTTACTAGATGAACCTACAGCAGGAATTAACCCAACTTTAATTAATGGGATAATTGATAGACTTATTAAAGTTAATAAAGAATTTGGTATTACTCTTTTAGTGATCGAGCATAATATGAAAGTGATTATGCAGTTAGCACAAAATATTTTTTGCTTAGCACATGGAAAAATGTTGGCCAACGGAACACCAAATCAAATTAAAAATGATAAGAAAGTAATTGATGCTTATCTTGGAGCGCAATAATGTCTAATCAATATGAAGTTTTAGGAAAAGCACCTGGATCAGAAGATTTAAAAAAGTTATCTCCAGACAATAATCACATAACAATCAAAAAAATGTCTGCTGGATATGGAAAAATGGAAATACTTCACAATTTAGATTTATTTGTAAGTAAAGCACAATCTCTATGTTTAATTGGACCAAATGGAGCTGGTAAATCCACAATACTTCATTCAATTTATGGATTTACAAATATATTTTCAGGAAATATTGAAATAGATGATAAAGATATAACAAAACTTACACCAGCAGAAAAATTAAAATCAGTTGGTATCGCTTATATTCTTCAAGACAATTCTGTTTTTCCAGATATGACTGTAGAAGAAAATTTACTTATGGGTGGATTTATTAAAGATAAAACAGAAGAATCTTACGAAGAAGCTGAAAAAATTTTTCAAAAATATGAAAGATTAAGAAATAGAAGAAACCAACCTGCAAAAGTGTTATCTGGTGGTGAGAGAAGATTGTTAGAAATTTCAAGAGCGCTTGTTATGAAGCCTTCGGTATTGTTAGTTGATGAACCATCAATAGGTCTAGAACCAAGATATATAGACATGGTATTTGATATACTTGGTGATCTTCAAAAGAATGAAAAAAAAACAATTATTATGGTAGAACAAAATGCTAAAAAAGGATTAGAATTTGCAGATATAGGATATGTTTTAGTTTCTGGACAAATAGCAATAGCAGGCAAAGGAGATGAACTTTTAAGCAATCCAGATGTTGGTCGCTTATTCTTAGGAGGTTAATGACAAACTTAGTTAGTCATATTCAAAATATTGAAGGACTTCAAATTTCTCAAAATAAAAAATCGCAAAGAATAATTGATATTCAATTTAAAGATGAACTAATTGATAAGTTAATTTTTCCTTTTCATAAGTTTGATATTACGGCGCTTGAATATAAACCTTTTACAAGATTTACAATTGCCAAAAGTCTTGATGATTTAACTGGAAATAAATTAAGTAGATTTTTAAATTTAATAATTAGAGATAGAAAAACTGGATGTACAATATTTAAAACAAATAATAAAAATAAAAAGATAAATGATGTTTTTTTAACAAAACTTTCTACAGCAATTTCACATTTAATAGGGATTCCAAACCATGATGCAATGATGGGCAAATTTTATGCAAGGTTTCATATTAAACATAATGATGCTAGCGATTCATATTTAAGAAAAGCATATACAAATATGGATCTTCACACAGATGGAACATATGTGAAAGAAAAAACTGATTGGATTTTAATGACAAAGATTGAGGAAAAAAATGTTGAAGGAGGTGAAACTTCACTTTTGCATCTTGATGACTGGGAGCACTGTGATGAATTATCAAAAGATCCAATTGGAAGGCAAAGTTTTATTTGGAATTCACCTAAAAGTAAAAATGTTGATTATAAAGTTGAACATCCAGTTTTTTTTGATGATGAAAAAGGTAGACCACAAATTTCTTATATAGATCAATTTCCTGAACCTAAAAATATGAAACAAGGATATTTTCTTCAAAAGCTTTCAGATTCACTTGAAGAAAGTAATAAAAAAATAATAATGAATCTTCCCTCAGGGTCTGCACTGCTAGCAAATAATTATTTTTGGTTACATGGAAGAAAGCCGTTCAAAGAAAATAAGAATTTAATTAGGGAATTATTAAGGATTAGAGGATATTTTTTTACTAATTAGTTTTAAAAAGTAGTTTATTATAAAAACTTACATTATATATTGTCATTCATTATGAAATTGGGTTTTATAGGAACAGGCAAAATTACATCATCAGTTGTCAGAGGTATTTGTAGATCTAAGATATCTTTTAAAAAAATAATACTATCTCCTAGAAATAAAAATGTCGCTAAAAGACTAAAAAGAGAATTTAAAAGAGTTTCAATAGCAAATAATAATCAAGAAATAGTTAATTCTTGTAACTGGATTTTTTTAGCAATTACTCCAACAGTAGGTCAAAAAATAATTAAAAATTTAAAATTTAAAGCAGGACAAACAATAGTAAGTTTTATTTCAACAATGACATTGCCTCAGCTTAAAAAAGCCATAAAGGTAAAAGCAACAATTGTAAGAGCAATACCTCTTCCACCAATTTCATTAAAAAAAGGCCCAGTTCCAATGTTTCCACCTAATAAAAAAGTTAAAAGTTTTTTTAATAAGTTAGGAACCACTATTGAAATTAGTAATGAAAAACTGTCAAAAAACTTTTGGTCTACTTCAGGAATGATGGCTCCTTTTTATGAATTATTAAGCACTATGTCTAATTGGCTAACTAAACGTGGTGTTAAAAGAGACAAAGCTCAAAAATATATTACGTCTCTTTTTGTAGCATTATCTCAGGACGCTGTCGTTAATTCTAATAAAGATTTGAAACATTTGGTAAAAGAGTCTCAAACACCAAGAGGACTTAATGAACTAGGAGTTAAAGAGCTAAGAAAAGCTGGTTTCTACAGAGCAACTGAAAAAACATTAAATAGTATTCTTAAAAGATTAAACAAAGTATAATTTTTTATGCAGTCAGATTCAAATATCTTGCAAATAGATAATCTTTCAAGGTATTTTGGAGGTCTTGCAGCAGTCAATGATTGTTCTTTAAAAATAAAAAAAGGATCTATTACTGGCATAATTGGTCCAAATGGATCTGGAAAAACTACACTATTTAACTTAATTGCTGGAAATTTAAAACCTAGCGAAGGAAAAGTTTTGTTTTATAATGAAGATATAACTTCAGTTCCTTCATATGAATTATTTTCAAAAGGTATATTAAGAACTTTCCAAATTGCTCACGAATTTACAAATTTGACAGTGTTAGAAAATTTAATGATGGTACCTGGTAACCAGTCAGGAGAAAAATTAATAAATGCTTTATTAAAACCAGGCATTGTTAAAAAAGAAGAAGCAAAAGTAAAAGAAAAAGCATTAGAAGTTATTAATTTTTTAAACTTAAAACATTTATCCAACGAACTAGCGGGCAATCTTTCTGGAGGACAAAAAAAATTATTAGAATTAGGAAGAACTATGATGGTTGATGCAAAGCTAGTGCTTCTTGATGAAGTAGGGGCAGGTGTTAATAGAACTTTACTCAAAGAAATTGGCACTGCTATTTTAAGACTAAATAAAGAAAAAGGTTATACATTCTGCATGATTGAGCATGATATGGATTTTATAAGTAGACTATGTAATCCAGTTATAGTTATGGCTGAAGGGTCAGTTTTATTTGAAGGAAAAGCTGAAGAAGTAAAAAAAAATGAAAAAGTAATTGAAAGTTATTTAGGTAGAGGAACAAAAATAATTGAAGGAAATAATTAATGCCTTACTTTGAAGGAAAACAAATGACAGGTGGTTATGGGAATGGCCCAGATATAATTACTTCTTGCTCGATTAATGTAAATCGAGGTGAAATCGTTGCAATTTTAGGCCCAAATGGTGCTGGCAAATCAACTGCAATGAAAGCTATGTTGGGTTTGCTTAATTTAAAATCGGGATCTATTTTAATTGATAATGAAGATATATCAAATTTAAATCCACAAGATAGAGTTAAAAAAGGAATTTCATTTGTACCACAAACTAGAAATGTTTTTACAGGCTTAACTGTTAGAGAAAATTTAGAAATGGGTGCATTTTTAAGAAATGAAGATTTAAATAAAGTAATTGATGAAATTTATGAATTGTTTCCAATCTTGAGTGAAAAGAAATCTCAAATTGTTGGTGAGCTGTCAGGAGGTCAAAGACAACAAGTTGCTCTTGGAAGAGCTTTAATGACAGAACCATCCGTATTAATGTTAGATGAACCAACAGCTGGAGTTTCACCAATTGTAATGGATGAACTATTTGACCATATATTTAAGGTAAAACAAAAAAACGTTGCCATTATAATGGTTGAACAAAATGCAAAACAAGCACTAAGCATTTCTGACAGAGGTTATGTTTTAGTTACTGGAGAAAATAAATTCGAAGGTTCAGGAAAAGAATTATTAAATGATCCTGAGGTAAGGAGATCTTTTTTAGGAGCTTAATATGGATTTTATAAATGCAATTGTGCTTTTACTTAATTATATTTTTGTACCTGCGCTTGCTTATGGTTCACAACTAGCAATAGGTGCAATATTTGTTACATTAATTTATGGCATTTTAAGATTTGCAAATTTTGCAACTGGGGACATGATGTCATTTGGGACCATGGTAGCAATTCTTTTTACTTGGTATTTTCAATCTATTGAAGTTTCATTAGGAGTCCTGCCAACAGCTTTAATAGCTATACCTTTTGCAATAATTTTTATGATTTTATATATGCTTACAATCGATAAATTGGTTTTTAGTTATTACAGAATTAAGAAAAGCCCACCTGTGCAGCTTGCAATGGTAAGTATAGGGGTAATGTTTGTTACTCAAGCAATTGTAAGAATTATTATAGGTCCTTTTGATAGAAGATTTTTTGATGGTGAAAAATTTATTTTAAAAGCTACTGAATTTAAAGAAATGACAGGATTAAATGAAGGATTAACAGTTAAATCTACTCAAGTCCTCACAATTTTAGTAACAATTATATTGGTTTCAATTTTATTTTGGTTTTTAAATAAAACGAAAACAGGAAAAAGTATGCGTGCTTATTCTGATAATGAAGATTTAGCTTTACTTTCAGGCATTGATCCAAAAAGAGTAGTAATGATCACATGGATTATTGCAGGAATTTTAGCAACAATTGGGGGTGTACTTTATGGATTAGATAAAAGTTTTAAACCTTTTACATATTTTAATAACATGCTACCAATTTTTGCTGCCGCCATAGTTGGTGGAATTGGTAATCCTTTTGGAGCATTTTTAGGTGGTTATGTAATAGCTTTTGCAGAAATATTAATAACATATGCTTATAAAAAATTTTTCACTTATATTCTTCCAGAACCTTTAGAGCCAGATTCATTAATACAGTTACTATCAACAGATTATAAATTTGCTGTCTCATTCTCTATTTTAGTAATTGTTTTGTTATTTAGGCCAACAGGAATTTTTAAAGGAAGAGTATTATGAGAGAATACAAGAATGTAATTGTTGCGTACTCAATTATGATTTTATTAATAATTTTAGTAGGTATATTTCAATCTTGGAGTATTGCCTTATCAATATTAAATTTTTGTTTAATCTCTGCAGTTATGACAATGGGAGCAAATATACAATGGGGTTATGCGGGCCTAATCAATTTTGGAGTTATGGGATATACCGCACTTGGTGGTTTGGCCGCTGTTTTAGTTTCCGTAGCACCAGTAGAAGAAGCATGGTCTGCTGGGGGAATAAATATAGTCGCATGTCTTTTTATAATTATAGGAATGATCTTTTCTATAAGATATATTTTAAAAAAATTTACAAAATCTAAAAAAAGAACTTACGGAATTATATCTTTAATTGTAATAGGTCTAGTTTTATTAAGACTTGTATCTGAACCAGGAATAGAAAACATAGAGGCAGTAGATCCAGCTAAAACAGGATTTCTCGGCGGTCTTGGAATGCCAATTTTATTTTCGTGGATAGTTGGAGGTTTTTTTGCAGCAGGGTTAGCATACATTGTTGGAAAAGTTGCACTTGGATTAAGAGCTGATTACCTTGCGATTGCAACATTATTAATTTCTGAAATTGTTATTGCGGTTATTAAACATGAAGACTGGTTATCGAGAGGCGTAAAAAATGTTATCGGACTTAAAAGACCAGTACCTTATGAAATAGACCTTCAAAACACTCCATGGTTTATAAATTTAGTTGAGAAATTTAATTCAGGAAAATTAAAGTTAATTAATTCGGTTGCTGAAAGACAAGATG
>JBJLDM010000027.1:0-33975 GCA_045567135.1 Candidatus Pelagibacter sp. | reverse complement strand
ATATCATCCCATTCAATATCTACTATGTTACGAACAAATAGAGTTGCAATATAAATTAAAGCAGCTCCATCTATTTCTTTTGGAAGACTTGTTGCTAATGGTGAAAAGAATAGACATAACAAGAATAGAATTCCTATAACAAGTGAAGTCATTCCAGTTCGTCCACCAGCTTTAACACCAGCAGCACTTTCAACATAAGTTGTAACTGTTGAAGTACCCATCACGGCACCTGCTACAGTAGAAACACTATCTGAAAGCATAGCTTTATCAATGTCTTGAATCTTACCATCTTTACCAATTTTACCAGAAACATTCGCAACACTTGTTAAAGTTCCTGCAGTATCAAAAAAGTCAATGAAGAACAGAGTAAAAATTACTGTTACCATCGATGCTGATAATGCGGCACCCAAGTCAAACGTCATTAAGTGTGTCATTGGTGGTGGAGCAGAAACAACTCCATTAAATTTGCCCAGTCCAGTTATCCAAGCAATTGCACTAAAGGCAACAATTCCAATAATTATGTTTCCTTTAATTTTCATTTTCTCCATTACGATCATTGATATAAATGCTCCAGCACCTAAAAGAAGTAAAGGATTGCTTAGGTCACCTAATGTAACAAGAGTGACAGGATGGTCAGCAGTTAGTCCCATAATTTCAAAACCAATTACTCCTAAAAATAAACCTATACCTGCTCCAATTCCAAGTTTTAAACTTTTTGGAATTGAGTTTATTAACCAAGCTCTTATTGGTGTTAATGAAATTATTAAGAAGACTACCCCGGCAACCAATACTGCACCTAATGCTTCAGCAGGTGTATATTTCATACCCAGACAAACTCCATATGCAATGAATGCATTTATTCCCATACCTGGCGCAAGACCTACCGGCCAAGTTTTAGCGTAAAACGCAGCTATAAAACAAGCCAATGCTGCCGCAAGAGCTGTTGCTGTGAAAACTCCGCCAAAATCAAACCCGCCATCCGCGAGTATTACCGGATTTAAGAACATGATGTATGCCATGGTAAGAAATGTCGATACCCCAGCAATTACTTCTGTCTCAAAATTTGTTTTATGTTTTTTATAATCAAAATATTTATCCATCATTTTGACCTCCAATCTAGTTAACTGGCAATTTATTTGATTCGATAAGTAAAATCTTCATTTATTTGATGAAAAAACGATGTTATTCACTTAATACAACTTTAAAGTTAATATTTTGCACATTATTTAAGTGATACTGTGTAATTTTAATAATGAAAAAAATCTTTCTAATAAAATTTATTTTTTTACTTATTCTCACATCAAGTTGTGAAACAGTAAAAAAAAAATCCGATGAAATTGTAAAAAAAGAGAATGCAAAACTAAGTAAATTTATTGGCCAACCAGTTTCAGAACTAAAGATTGTAATGGGTCTACCTGATGATGAAGCAAAAAGCGAGACAGGTTCAAAACTCTTAATTTATGAAACAAAGAAATATGGAATTTCTTGTGTGAGAAAGTTTGAAATTGATAATAATGAAATGGTAATTGGATTTGTTTCCAAAGGATGTTTTTAAACTCAAAATGGTTTTTTAGACATTTTTTTAAGTAAAAATCTAGTTTATTCTCTCTATCATTAACTTTTTTAATAAAATAAAATATATTCATTAAAAAATAATTTGAGGAGGATAAATGGCGAAGAAAAGGACAAAAAGTTCAGGCGCTACTAACAAAAAACTACCGTTCAATCAATCCATACCTTTGGGTATTCAGCATGTATTTGCAATGTTTGCTGGGAACATTACAGTTCCATTGATTGTTGCAGGTGTTTTTGGGGTAACAACTGGAGAAAAGATTTTTTTAATTCAAATGGCATTGTTTGCTGCGGGTGTAGCAACAATTATACAAACAGTAGGCTATAAAAATATAGGTTCAAGACTTCCAATAATACAAGGTACAAGTTTTGCATTTATTCCAATAATGCTGCCTTTTAAAGCTTTTGGTTTAGGAGCAATATTTACAGCTGCATTCATAGGAGGAATTTTTCAAATATGGATTGGTAAAATGCTGAAACCAATACGGCATATGTTTCCCCCATTAGTGACAGGAATTGTTGTGTTAATGATTGGAATTAGTCTACTTAAAGTTGGTTTTAAGTATGCTGGCGGAGGTGTATGGTTGATGAATAATAAACCAGAAATTTTTGCAAATTGGCATCACCTAACAATAGCCGGTACAGTCTTAATAGTTGCGCTTTTAACTAATCTTAAAGGAAGAGGAATGGTTTCTGCAGCCTCTATTCTAATTGGAATAATAGCAGGGTTTATAGTTGCGGCAATGCTAGGAGAAGTAAGATGGGATAAAATTGCAGCGGCAGGATGGTTTGCGTTTCCTATGCCGTTACAATATGGAATAGACTTTGTATGGGGAGCTGTAATACTGATGTTGTTTATGTCTATAGTTACAACAATTGAAACTATAGGGGATATTAGTGCCACAACAATGGGTGGAGCAAATAGAGAAGCTACTGATAAAGAACTTTCAGGAGGTATAATGGCTGACGGAGTTGGAACAGCCTTTGCATCAATTTTTAATGCTATGCCTAATACTTCTTATTCACAAAATGCAGGTCTTGTTGCTTTTACGGGAGTGATTAGTAGACACGTAGGAACAGTTGCAGGTGTTATTTTAATTTTATTAGGTTTATTTCCAAAACTTGGTGGAATTATTGCTGCAATGCCGGATTCAGTAATTGGTGGAGCGGCTATCATTATGTTTGGATTAATTGCTGGAGCAGGAATTAAATTAATTTCAAAATCAGAAATGAGTCAAAGGAATATTTTAATACTATCATTATCTTTATCTTTTGGAATAGGACTATATGCTTTTCCTGAGTTTGTTGCGCATGTGCCAGATTTAGGAATTAAATTAGGACTATTGCTTACGACAGGCTTAATACCTGCGGGATTGTTAGCATTTATTTTAAATGCAACATTACCTAAAAAAAAATAAATAGTTTTTGAAACTTGTGGGGAGAAATCCCCACAAGCAAGGTTTAGAACTTATTTAATTTCAATAAGTTTCTTTTTCTTTTGTTCTGGTACAACTCTTTCACAGGCTATTGTCAAAAGACCATCTTTCAGCTCTGCACCACCTACTTTTACATCATCTGCAATCGTAAATGATCTAGCAAATTGTCTTTGAGAAATACCCTTATGAATAATTTTACCATCCTCATTTTTATTTTCAGATTTATTAACTTGTTTTGTTCTTATAGTTAATAAATTATCTTCAAACTCAACCTCAACATCTTTTTTACTAAAACCAGCAAGAGCAACTTCAATTGAGTAGTTGTCTTTTCCGGTCTTTCTTATGTTGTATGGTGGATAGTTTGATTGTGTGCTCAAACCTCCATTTCCCAACATATTTTCAAATTGGTCAAACATATCGTCAAAACCAACCGAAAAAGGTCTTAGTGAGTTGAATATAGATAGATCCTTACTTGTCATATATCCTCCTTTGTTAGCAAGGTTTATTGAAAGTCCCATTAGGCAACTTTCATAAATTATGTAATAATTATTTATTTATTTTCAAGAACTAGAAATTAATTTTTTTCAGAAATTTTTAAAATAAATGCATAGTCAAAAGCAATTTCTTCTATAGCACCATCTCTTCCAGATTTTCCTCCATGACCAGCATTCATTTCTGTTTTAAGTAAAAGAAGATTATTATCAGTTTTGTATTCTCTTAACTTGGCAGTAAATTTTGCCGGTTCATCAAATAAAACTCTATTATCGCTTAAACTTGTTGTTATTAAAATATGAGGATAGTCTATTTTTTTAATATTATTATAAGGTGCATAAGAATATATATAATCAAAATGTTCCTTATTATCTTTTGCATTTCCAAACTCATCAAATTCACCAACTGTTAATGGCAATGAATGATCTAGATTTGTTGTTAAGCAGTCGACAAATGGAACTGCCATTACCATTCCAAGAAATATATCTGGTACTTCATTTACAACAGCACCCATAAGAAGCCCACCAGCAGATCCACCCATTCCAATAATTTTTCCTTTTGAAGTATATTTCTTATTAATTAAAAAATTTGCAGAATAAATATAATCTTTAAATGTATTTTTTTTGTGTAATAATTTTCCTTCTTTCCACCATTTCATTCCTCTTTCCATGCCACCTCGTATATGTGCAGTAGCCCAAATAATATTTCTGTTTATTAAACTTAATCTTGTTGAAGAAAAAGATGCTGTCATAGAAGCTCCATATGAACCATATCCATATAAAAGAAGATGTGCTGATCCATCAACAGGTGTATCCTTGTGTCTTGTTATTGTAATTGGAACTTTTCTTCCATCATGAGATTCACATTCAAGTCTTTCAACAATGTAATTTTTTGAATCATGACCAGAAGGTATTATTTGTTCTTTTACTAACTTTTTTTCTTTAGTTTTTAAATTGTATAAATAAGCACGAGATTGAGTTTTAGGGGTTGAGTAAGCAATATAAATTAGATTTGTATTTTTATCTTTTTGAATATGCGATACCGCAGCTTCGTAAACGTTTTCATCTGTAAAGATGAGCTCTTCTTCTTTGTTGGTTTCAATATTTTTAACAAATATTTTATCAAGAGCATTTGTTACTTCAGAACGAACAATCCATTTATTTAAAAATAGCAAACTACCAATTAATGTTTCTTCTTTAGGAGCAATAAATGTTTCCCATTTTTGTGAGCTGATGTCCTTGCATCTTTCTATTTTAAAATCTTCAGCATCTTTATTTGTGTGCATGTAAAAATAATTATCCCAAGAATTTATACTATAAATAATACCTTTCTCTCTTGATCTTATAAGCTTTGGTTTTGGGATTTCTTCGTTTACAGAAAAATAATATTTTTCAGATGTATTGTGGTCGGAAGTATTAATAAAAAAATATTTTTCATCTGAGCTTAGGCTTATTCCAACTGTAAAAGCTTCAGTTTTTTCTTCAAATATTAAAATATCATTTTTAGTTGATGTTCCTATTTTATGTCTAAATATTTTTCTAGGTCTATGATTTTTATCTAATTTAGAATAAAAAATATATTTATCATCTAGACTAAATGTTATTCCACCAGATGTATCTTCAATTTTTTCAGTTATTAAATTATTGGTTTTTATATCTCTTACATAGATCGTATAATATTCAGAACCTTTAAGGTCTAAAGAGTAAGCTAAGTACTTATCATTAAAACTAACCTCTAGATCACCAACACCAAAATATTCTGTTTTTATTTTTTCTTTTTCAAGGTCTCCATTCCATATTTCTTCCACATCGTTAGTTCCAATTTTTTTTCTTAATTTGATAGAGTAATTTCCGTGTGATGTAGTTTTTGTCCAATACTCATATTCTTTATCTATATAGTGTAAAGATTCATCATCTAATTTGATTCTTCCTTTTATTTCATTAAATAATTTTTTTTGTAAATTTTTAGTATTTTTAAGATGATGTTCTGCATATGTATTTTCTTCAATTAAATAATTTTTAACTTCAGGAAGAAGTTTTGAACTATCTTTTAAGACTTCTAAAATATTTTTTTGGTGTATCCAGCTATAATTATCTTCCCATGTTACATTATGACAAGATTTTTTCTCAGGTTTTTTTGTTAATTGTGGTATTTTCATATAAAGGATATCTATTACATGAATATTTTTTTGTTAACACTAGTTATTTTTATCATACTTTATTTAATTCTTAATTGGTTTGTAAAAACTTCTAGTGCCAAAATTTCAAAGAGTATAAGAACTTTTACAATAATTTTATCTATAGTTCTTGCAATCGTGATGGCATATGCAGGTAGATTTATATTTTCTTTACCTTTTGTATTAATGATTCTTCCTTTAATTAAAACAAAAGCAGGATTAACTTTAATGCAAATATTTAGAATTTGGGGTTTGCTTAAAATATTGAAAAATTCAGGCAGATTTAATTTTAATAACATCAATAATAGTTTAAATACGCAAAGCATGTCCATTGATGAGGCATATAGAATTTTAAATTTAAATCCTAAAAAAAAATATAATAAAGATCAGGTATTAAGTTCTTATAAAAAAATTATGAAAAAAATTCATCCAGATATAAGTCCTGAGTTAGCACGGCTAGCGTCAATTGTTAATGAAGCTAAGGAAATTGTTTTAAAAGATTCAGTTTAACTTATAATATCCTGAAATTTTTCAAAAATTTTTTTTGGGTTAATTTTATCTTTTCCTAGAGTATCATGTGTAACTGTTTTTACTCCATCAGGAAGTATTGGATGCATTTGAGGACTATAGCTACCATATAGTAGTGGTGTATCTGCCATTAACACAATGGTTGGAGTTCCAACTGCTGCTGATAAATGGCTGAAACTTGAGTCGTTACAAATTGAAATATCACAATTTTTTATAATAGGCAAAGTTTCAAATAGTTTTAGTTCATCAAGTGCAATGCATTGAACTTTAAATTTAGAGTCTAAAATTTTTTTTAGTATTTTTTGTTCTTCTTCATTTTTTCCAGTTGCTAAAAAAAATTTGCAGCTATATTTATTTGAACATTCCTCCATAAATTTTAAAAAAATTTCAGGAGAAATTCTTTTTGTGGGACCAGACCCTCCAATTCCTAGAAGTATATTTTTTTGATTGCTTAGAATGTTATATTTAGATTGAATTAATTTAGATTCTTTTTCATCGACGAAAATATTTGGATTACTGTCCACTTTTATTTCAAGATTTAATTGTAAAAAATTTTGTGCTGTAAAAATTATATGTTGATATTTTTTTTTGAATAATGGATATTGATAAATATTTTTTATAAATGCAGATCTTGCAATTAAATTATATCTTAATGATGAATTAAAAATGAATACTTTATCAAAATTATAGGCCTTTAGTTGCTTGATTAAATTTAATGAACCCAGCAGTCCATCGTGATATCCATTTTTATTATTATTTCGGTCAAGATTTATAATTTCTTTTATATTTTTATTTGATTTTAAAATTTGCGAAGCTTTAGAGCTTTCTTTGGCAAGAAGATAAACAGGGGTTGCAAATTTTTTTGCAATCGCTTCTATATAAGGTAAAAAGATTACCATATCGCCGATTCCTATTCTATTTTGGATAGTTAATATTTTCATAAAATATCTTATAATCTTTACTAATTTTTTTTTTTATATAAGTTTTATTTATGAGTGAAATTAATGGCATTTATGCGGCTTCAGTATCCATTTTAGATAAAAACCTAAGATTAGATATAAGCAAAACTATAAAGCATGCAGAAAACTTGATTGATCAAGGGTGTCATGGTGTGGCTATACTTGGAAGCACTGGCCAGGCACAACTTATTTCTTTAGAGGAAAAAATAAAATTAATCGAAGAATTATCAAAAAATAAATATAAAGAAAATTTTATTATTGGAACTGGTTTTAACTCTTTAACTGACACAATTCTTCTAATGAAGACTAGTATATTATTAGACATGAAAAAATTTCTAATTATGCCACCAGCATATTATTTTTATAAGGATAAAGATGTTATAAATTTTTATGATAAACTTATTGAAAATATAGTGGACTGTAAAATAATTTTATATAATTTTGAAAAATTATGTGGGTATAAATTTAGTATTGAGTGTGTTAAAACCTTAGTAAAGAAATATCCTAAACAGATCATTGGAGTAAAGGATAGTACATATAATTTATATGAAAATTTAAATATAGATAATTTTTCAATTTTACCTGGTTCAGAATTAAAACTAGTAAAAGGACTTCAGCTTGGTTGTTCAGGAATTATCACTGCAACCTGCAACGTTACTGCGGATTTATCACGAAAAGTTTATGACGATTTTAAAAACAGAAAAGATCAAAAATATAACGAAAAACTTTGCAATGTTAGATCAGCATTTGATAAATATAATTTAATTTCCGGAATGCATTCGTTTTTGTCAGATTCTGATAATTGTTTTAATAATATCTTGCCCCCTTTATCATTATTAAATCCAATTGAAAAAAAAAAATTATTTGAAGAACTAAATAAATTAGATTTTAGTTCAAAATTTTTAAAAGTAGCATAACAATGTATCTTGCAAATTTTTTAAATAGTTTAACTAAAAAAAATGGTTTTGTGCTAATAGATGCAAATAAGAATAAATATAATATTGGTAAACCAAAAAAAGAAAATCCAATTATATTAAAATTATTAGATAAAAAATTACATTATAAATTACTACTTCATCCAGATTTACATTTAGGTGAAGCATATACAGATGGATCTTTAGTAATTGAAAATGGAACTTTGACTGATTTTTTAGAATTGACTATGGAAAATATTGGTAGAGGAGAAATAAATAAATCTAGTGAAATTTTAAATAAAATTAGAGGGAGCTATAGATTTTTAACTAATTTTAATTTAAAAAAAAAATCAAAACGAAATGTAGCTCACCATTATGATATTTCTGAAAAATTATATGATTTATTTTTGGATAAAAAAAGACAATACTCTTGCGCATATTTTAAAAATGAAAATGATACACTGGAAGTGGCTCAAAATAATAAAATAGATCACATTATTAAAAAACTTAATCTAAAACCAAATCAAAAAGTTTTAGATATTGGAAGTGGCTGGGGAACTCTCGCAATTGATATTGCACAAAAAACTAAATGTGAAATTGTTGGAATTACACTCTCAAAAAATCAATTAGAATACAGTAAGAAAAAAGCAAAGGAATTAAATTTAGAAAATCAGGTTCAATTTAGATTAATGGATTATAGAGAACTTAGTGAAAAGTTTGATAGAATAGTAAGTGTTGGAATGTTCGAGCATGTAGGGAGAAAGTTTTATAAAACCTATTTTAATACTGTATCAAAACTTCTTAATGAAGACGGTGCTGCACTTATTCATACAATTGGTTCAGTTAATGCTCCTAGAAATCCACATCCATGGGTTACAAAATATATTTTTCCTGGGGGATATACTCCTAGTTTGAGTGAGGTAGCCAATCCCATCGAGAAGGCTGGGTTGGTAATCTCTGATATGGAAATTTTAAGAATGCATTATTGCCATACATTAAGACATTGGAAAGAAAGATTTTTTAGTAAAAAAAGTGAAGTTTTACAAATGTTTGATGAAAAATTTTTTAGAATGTGGGAATTTTATTTAACTGGGTGTGAGATGGCTTTTAAATGGGGAGACCAGGTTGTATTTCAATTTCAATTAACTAAAAAATTTACAACTGTACCTGTTACAAGAGACTATATTTATCAAAAATAAATTGATAAATCTTGAGTTTCCAGCGATATGAAAAAAAATAAAAAAAAAGTCCAGAAAAAAATAAGAAAAAGAAAGTTAAAAAAAAATAAAAAAATAAGTAAAAAAAAATCTATAAAAAAGCGAAAAAAAATAATAACAAAGAAAAAAAAGCCAACAAAGATAGCAAAAAAAAGTGACAAGCTTTTATTAAAAATCATTGAATTACAAAGTTCATTAAAGCTAGAATTTAAAATCAAGATTAATCCATTTGTAGCTATTGACAATTTTTTACAAAAATTTTTTCAAAAAGTATCAGATACAATCAGCAAATATGAGCTTTTAAAAGATGAGCAAAAAAGAATAAGAAAGTTAAATGAGTTAGAGAGAATTGAAAATGAAAAAATAGAAAGACAAAATAAAATAAAAAACGAAAAGGAATTAAAAATAAAGCTTAAAGAGCAAATGCTTAAAGATGAAATAAGGTTGGAAAAAGAAAGAGCCAAAGACATAAAAATATTTTTAAGAAAAGAACAGGCTATCATTCGTCAAGAACAAGCTGAAAAGCAAAGAAAATTTCTCGAACAATTAAAAATTGAAAAACAAATTGAGAAATTTAGAATTAGGGAAATTAAAGAGCTTGAACAACTAGAAAAAATTTCTTTACGGGAACAGAGAGAGGATTATTCAAGTTTACAAGAAAGAATTGATAAATTAAAAGAAAAATATCGAATAATAAGAGATCAGAAAATTAGAGAAAGAGTAGAGGCATTAGGTGTAAAAATTCAAGGCGACGAAGATAGAGAAACTCTTCTTCAAAAAGAAAGAGACTATACAATTTCAAGACAAAAAATTGAGTTTGCACTAGAAAGTTTTTATAGAAGTTCAAGTAGTTTAGTTTTTCAATTAAACAAACGTTACATTACTAGACATATGTCAATTTTGAGATGTATAGATCGAAGATTTGAAACTGGAGAAATCTTTGTTAAATGGGATGAGAGTGATGATGATAAATGGTTATTATTAATTTATATAAAAAATAATTCGCCTGACGAAGGAATTGTAATTGAGGATAAAACAAATCCAGAAAAAAATTTGTCCCATGAGTTTAAATCAACAGAAATTTTTAAAGCATCAGATTTAATGGTAGATTCATTAACTCAACTAATAGCAAGTATAAGAAAGAAGAAAGTAGATTAGAAATAATTATTATTTCAAATTTTTTAGTTTATATTCCCAATAACCCATTTTTTGGTATCCAACTTTTAAAATTATATTACTTTTTGGTTCAAACCATATATCAAAATCTAATTTTTTATCTTCTGATATATTCAAATCTTTAGATTTTATCTTAAATCTGTGAGTTAAATATTTCTTCCCGTAAAGGTCTATTTTTTCTTCAGCAATGAATGTAACTATTTGTTTTTTTATACTTCCAGATAATGGGCTAATTTGACTGTCGCTTTCTAGAATTCTATGATTCCACCAATTTCCAACTACATTATTTAAGCTAGCATTACCCTTGTATGAAGAACCATGTATTAAAAAATTATTTTTATTTTTTTCATATTTCAAATCAACGAACTTTTTTTTATCATTTTGCGTAGTTTTAGATTTAAAATATATCAACTGATCATTTTCATATTTTTCTACAGCAGTACTTGAAATTGAAAAAACTTTTACTCCAAATATTTTTACTTCGAATTCCGTAATATTTTTAACTTCTAAAGATTTATCTTTATGAAAAAATTCATAATTACAATAACCAATTATTTTTCCATCTTTTAATATTTCCATTTCAATTTTGTTGATATTTTTGTAATGATCAGTATGAGATAATGTTTTAAAAGGAAATATTAATATAATTAAAAAAATAAAAAATTTTCTCATTGTTTTAAACTATTAAACTTAATAGGAATGGGAAAGTATTATTATTAAATAATGTTTTTAACTATCAAAAATATCCCTAGAGTATCTTGGAGTTCAAATAAGCCGCTGAACTTTAAACCTAAATTATTAACTTTTTTCTTTTTATGTTTTGGATTAATTTTATTTGGAATAGGCGAGGGGTTATTACTCGTATCTTACATGGGTGCCTCTCCATGGAGCGTTTTAGCTCAGGGAATATCTCTTAAAGTAGATTTTTCAATTGGTTTAATAACTTTTTTTATAAGTTTATTTGTTATTTTTCTTTGGATTTTTTTAAGTCAAAAACCAGGAATTGGAACTATTTTAAACGCAGTAATAATTGCCTTAATGATAGATGCTTGTTTAATCTATGTAGAAACACCAGAATCTTTTTTATCAAAAATTTTACTAGCTATAGTTGCAGTCTTGTTAGTGGGACTTGGAAGTGGTTTTTACTTAATTGCCAATTTAGGGCCGGGACCTAGAGATGGTTTAATGACAGGGTTTCAAGAAAAAACTAACTTACCAATTGCATTAGTTAGAGCATTTTTAGAAATTACAGTAGTTTCCATCGGTTGGTATTTGGGTGGAACAGTAGGGGTGGGTACATTATTGTTTGCATTTGGCGTTGGCCCATCAGTTGCGCTTGGTTTGTTTTTGGTTGCTAGAATATTTAATTAAATTGTTATTAAAAATAATTTAATTGTATTTCAACAATTAAGTGATTTTTACAACTTATTTAAATTGATAAAAAGAATCATATGTGGTTTCTTAGAAAAAGATTGCACAAATTTGTAAGATTAACATTTCATCCACCTTGAAAAAAAATAATTAATTAATTTAATATTATTCTCCTTAAATGATTATTTTGTTAAAAGTAAAAAAAAAGCCCCCAATAAATGGGGGCTTTTGAATTTAGATTATATGGGAGATATTACATTCCCATTCCGCCCATTCCGCCCATTCCACCCATTCCACCAGGAGGCATAGCAGGACCAGAGTCTTTTTCATCAGGTTTGTCGGCTACCATTGCTTCTGTTGTTACTAATAATCCAGCAATAGAAGCTGCATCTTGTAAAGCTGTTCTTACAACTTTTACAGGATCAATAATACCTTCTTTAAACATATCAACGTATTGTTCAGTTTGTGCATCGTACCCATGAGTATTTTTATTTTGTTCTAAAAGTTTTCCAACTATTACAGAACCATCAACACCAGCATTTTTTGTGATTTGTCTAATTGGTGCTTGTAATGCACTTTTTACTATTTCAACACCAGCTTTTTGATCATCACCTTTTACTTTAACTGCTTTGTCAAGATCTTGAGAAGCATAAAGAAGTGCACATCCACCACCAACCACTATACCTTCTTCAACAGCAGCTCTTGTGGCATTTAATGCATCTTCTACTCTATCTTTTCTCTCTTTAACCTCAACTTCAGTTGCACCACCTACTTTAATAACTGCAACTCCACCAGCAAGTTTAGCTAATCTTTCTTGAAGTTTTTCTTTGTCATAATCAGATGTTGTTTCATCTATTTGTTGTTTAATTTGATTACATCTTGCTTCTATGTCTGATTTTTTACCAGATCCACTCACAATTGTAGAATTTTCTTTATCTACTTTAACTCTTTTAGCCGAACCTAGATCATTCAATTTAACATTTTCTAATTTAATTCCTAAGTCTTCAGAGATAACTTGTCCACCAGTTAAGATCGCTATATCTTCCAACATAGCTTTTCTTCTATCTCCAAAACCTGGAGCTTTAACTGCTACAACTTTTAATCCACCTCTTAATTTATTTACAACTAAAGTTGCTAAAGCTTCTCCTTCGACATCTTCAGAAATTATCATTAAGGGTCTTCCAGCTTGAACAACAGCTTCTAATAGTGGAACCATTGGTTGTAAGTTTGTTAATTTTTTTTCATGCAAAAGAATTAAAGGATTCTCTAATTCAGTTGTCATTTTGTCTCCATTTGTAATAAAATAGGGAGATAGATAGCCCCTGTCAAATTGCATACCTTCAACTACATCAAGTTCAGTTTCAATTCCTTTTGCTTCTTCAACAGTTATTACACCTTCGTTACCAACTTTTTGCATTGCTTTAGAAATCATATTTCCAATTTCCTTATCTCCATTGGCAGAAATTGTACCAACCTGTGCAATTTCATCACTATCTTTTACTTTTTTTGCAGAAGAAATTAGTTTTTGTTTAACCTGTTCTACTGCAGCCTCAATACCTCTTTTTACATCCATTGGATTCATTCCTGCAGTAACATATTTACATCCTTCTTTTACTATTGCTTGCGCCAAGATAGTTGCTGTTGTAGTTCCGTCACCAGCTTCGTCATTTGTTTTACTAGCAACTTCTTTAACCATTTGTGCACCCATGTTTTCAAATTTATCTTCAAGATCGATTTCTTTTGCAACAGTTACACCATCTTTTGTTGTTCTTGGCGCACCATAAGATTTATCGATAACAACATTTCTTCCTTTTGGACCAAGTGTTGTTTTGACTGTATTGGCAAGTATATCAACACCCTTTAACATAGCCGCTCTTGCTTCTGAGTCGAACTTTACTATTTTAGCCATTATAAAATCTCCTTATTTTAATTGTTATTTTTTAGTTGAAATACCCATAATGTCAGATTCTTTCATTATGCTGTATTCTTTGCCATCAATTTTGATTTCTGTACCTGACCATTTTCCAAAAAGAACTTTGTCACCTACTTTAACATCCATTGGAATAATTTTACCATCTTCAGTTTTTGCTCCACCTCCTACAGCAATAACTTTTCCTTCTTGAGGTTTTTCTTGTGCCGTATCTGGGATTATGATTCCTCCAGCAGTTTTTTCACTACTGTCTAAAACTTCTATTAACACTCTATCGTGTAACGGTTTAAATTTCATATAAAACTCCTATAAATATGGTGATCATATAAAGACAGAAATGTATTATTTCAAGGTACTTAGTAAAATTTATAAGGCGCAAAATAACTAAGAAATATTGATATTTTTAAGTTATATGTTCATGATGACCATTAATTTAGATGATAAAGGACTTAAATCTATAGCTTACAAATTTGATCTTTTTTTTATAGATATATGGGGGGTAGTTCATAATGGAATTAGGTTATTTGAAGATTCAATTCAAACTCTAGATGAGCTTAAGAAAATAAATAAGGAATATGTTTTATTAACTAATGCACCAAGACCCAATAGTACTGTTGTAAAATTTTTAAAAAAAATGGGACTTGATAATGAGAAATGTAAAAATGTTTATACTTCTGGAGAGGCTGCACTAAATTATTTGTATAATAATTGCAAAGATTTAAAATTTTTTCACATTGGACCATCTAGAGATTTTGATTTGTTCAAATTATTTGAAAAAAACAAAGTTAAAAAAATAGAAGATTCAGATTTTTTGTTGTGCACAGGATTATTTGATACCCATGAAAATGAACTAGATTATTATAAAAAATTATTTGAAAATAAAACGTCTAAAAAAATGGTTTGCACAAATCCAGATTTAATAGTTGATAGAGGGAATCAAAGAGAATTTTGTGCCGGCTCTATCGCTAAAATATTTGAAGAATTAGGTGGACGTGTTGATTATTTTGGTAAACCTTACCCTCTAGTTTATACTCAAGCAACGACAATAAAAAATAAAAAAATTTTATGCATAGGTGATAATTTAAATACAGATATAAAAGGAGCAAATATTCAAAATTTTAATTCCTTGTTTATATCCAGTGGAATTCATAAAAATGAAACAAAGAATAATATAAATAATTTATTAGAAAGCTATAATGTGGAGGTTGATTATATTCAATCAAAATTAAAATGGTAAAAAAATTAACTTATTATAAAAATTTTAATATAAAAAAAAATCATCAAAAATCTATAATACTTATAGGAAATTTTGATGGTGTTCACTTAGGGCATCAAAAATTATTTGATAGAGCAAAAAAGCATAAAAAAAAAGAAAATTTAAAAATTGGTGTAGTTACTTTCGATCCAATTCCAAAAATGTTTTTTAATAAAAAACTTAAAAATTACAGAATTTCAAATTTAAATCAAAAATTAAATATATTCAAGAAATTTAAAGTAGATTTTGTAATAAATAAGAAATTTGATAAAAAATTTTCTAAAATTAAATGTAATAAGTTTATTAGTGAAATAATTTACAAAAAACTAAATCCTAAAATTATTTTTGTTAGCAATAATTTTAAATTTGGAAATAAAAGAGAAGGAGATGTAAAATTATTAAAATTGTTAGAAAAAAAATATAACTATAAAATAATTAACCCACCTACATTAAAGAAAAAAAATAAAATAATATCATCATCCTTAATAAGAAAACTTTTAATAGATGGAAAATTAAATTTAGCAAATAATTATTTAAATAGAAGCTGGTCTATAGAAGGGGTAGTTAAGAAAGGCAGAAATATGGGAAAAAAAATTGGCTTTCCAACGTGTAATATTGATATTGAAAATTATGTGATTGCAAGACCAGGTGTATATGCTGTTAAAGTGAATATTCTAAATAACAAAAAAATCTTAAAAGGTATTGCTAATTTGGGTTATAGGCCAACTTTTAATCAAAAAAAAATTCTTTTAGAGGTAAATATATTTAATTTTTCTGGAAATCTTTATAATAAGAAATTGACAGTAGAATTTATAAAATTTATTAGAGGTGAAAAAAAATTTAAAGGAATGGATCAGTTAAAAAAACAAATTAAATTGGATTTGAAAAGTGCAAAAAGAACATAATATTTTATGAGCAAGGAACATATAAATCTTCCAAAAACTGCTTTTTCAATGAAGGCTAACCTCCCAACTAAAGAGCCTAGTTTAGTTGATTATTGGGATAAAATTAATTTATATAAAAAACTGAGAGAAGAAAATAAAGGAAATAAAAAATTCATTCTTCATGATGGTCCACCATATGCAAATGGAAACATTCATATGGGCACTGCTTTAAATAAAATTTTAAAAGATATAGTTACAAAATTTCATCAAATGAATGGAGAAGATTCTGTATATGTGCCAGGTTGGGACTGCCATGGTTTACCAATCGAGTGGAAGATTGAAGAACAATATAAGAAAAATAAAAAAAATAAAAATGAAGTTCCTGTAAATGAATTTAGAAAAGAATGTAGAGAATTTGCAACTAAATGGATAGAGGTGCATAAAAAACAGTTTAAAAGACTTGGAGTAATAGGAGATTGGGAAAATTATTATTCTACAATGAGTTTTGATGCAGAGGCTCAAATAGTTAGAGAGTTAGGAAAATTTTTAAAAGAAGGCAGTCTTTATAGAGGTTATAAACCTGTACTTTGGTCAACAGTAGAAAAAACAGCTTTAGCAGATGCAGAAGTTGAATATATGGATCATAAATCCGATACAATTTATGCAGCATTTAGTATCAAAAAATCAAAAAATGAAAAACTTTTAAATAGTGAAGTTATAATTTGGACAACAACTCCTTGGACAATACCAGCTAATAGAGCTTTAGCTTATAATGAAAACTTAAAATATGTAATTATTAAAATAGAAGATCAAACAGATTTTAAAGACAAAAAGATAATAGTAGCAGAGGATTTGCTTAAGCCTTTATTAGAGGATTGTAATATTAAGAAGTTTAGTAAGGTTTTAACTTTTTCAGGAAAAGATTTTAAAGGAACTATATGTAGCCATCCATTATCAAAAATTGGTTTTGATTATGATATACCTATGCTAGATGCAAATTTTGTAACTATAGAACAAGGCTCTGGTATTGTTCATTGTGCACCTAGCCATGGACCTGATGATTTTAACTTATGTTTAAAAAATAATATTAAAGCGGAAGAAACAGTTGATGATGATGGAAAATACACAAAGCACGTACCAATGTTTGAAGGAATACATATTTTTAAAGCGAATAAAATGGTTATAGAAAAATTAAAAGAGCAAAATAAATTATTATCTAATGGAGAGTTAATTCATTCTTATCCTCATTCTTGGCGCTCAAAAGCTCCTTTAGTTCATAGAGCGACACCCCAATGGTTTATATCAATGGAAAGCCATAGTTTGAGAAAAAAAGCTTTAAAAGCAATTGATGATACTAATTTTTACCCAAATAAAGGAAAAGAAAGGCTAAGATCAATGATTGAACTTAGACCTGATTGGTGTGTTTCAAGACAAAGAGTGTGGGGCGTGCCTATTCCTGTTTTTCTATCTAAAAAAACAAACGAAGTTTTAATTGATGATGAAGTTACAAATAATATTGCAAATATATTTGAAAAAGAAGGAGCTGATTGTTGGTTTGAAGGAGATACACAAAAATTTTTAGGAAAAAAATATAAAAGTGAAGATTATAAAAAAATGACTGATATTGTAGAAGTTTGGTTTGATAGTGGTTCAACCCATGCCTACGTACTTGAAAAAAGAAAAGATTTAAAATGGCCTGCCTCTATGTATCTTGAAGGTTCAGATCAACATAGAGGATGGTTTCATTCTTCTCTTTTGGAATCATGTGGGACTAGAGGAAAAGCACCATTTGAATCAATTTTATCTCATGGATTTGTAGTTGATGGTAAGGGTCTTAAAATGTCAAAGTCTACAGGAAATGTAATTTCTCCAGATGATATTTTAAAAAAATATGGTGCAGATATTTTAAGAATTTGGGTATCTTCTTCTGATTATGCTGAGGACTTAAGAATTGATTATTCTATACTAGAACAGCATGCTGAAGCTTATAGAAAGATAAGAAATACATTTAGATATTTGATGGGCAATCTAAATGATAAATTTTCAGAAATTGATTTTAAAAATGTAGATATAGCTAAACTTCCAGAATTAGAACAGTATATGTTACATAAAGTTTGGGTGTTAAATGATAAATTTAAAAAAAATTTTCAATCATATAATTTCCATGCTTTGTATAAAGAGCTGTTAAACTTTTGCACTGTTGATCTATCTTCTTTTTATTTTGATATCAGAAAAGACTCTCTTTATTGCGATAGTAAAGAAACACAAAAAAGAAAAGACTGTATTATAGTTCTAAATATTATTCTTGATTGCTTATTAAAATGGTTTGCTCCAATTTTATCTTTTACAACTGAAGAAATTTTTAAATTATTAAATGAAAACCAAGTGAGTAGTATTCATCTTAAGAAATTTCCAAAGATTCCCAGTAATTGGAATAATGAAATTATCGAAAAAAATTGGGATAAATTAATTAAAATAAGAAATGCAGTTAATGCAAGTATAGAAACAAAAAGAGCAGAAAAATTAATCGGCTCCAGCCTTGAGGCAGTAATTAAAGTTAAACTAGATAATGATTATTATAATTTAGCAAATAAATATGATTTTTCAGAAATTTGTATAACATCAGGTGTCGATATACTTTTGGATAAAACATCTAAAGAAGAAATATCAGTGGAAACATTTAAGGCAGAAGGGGAAAAGTGTAATGTTTGTTGGAAAATAAGAAAAGACAAATGTGAAAGACAAAGATGCCCATTAAAAAAATAATCATCTATTTTTCAATATTAGTTACAATTTTTTTTTTAGATAGAGTCTCTAAATTATATATTTTAAATATTTTTGAAAAAGAAAATGTTGTAGATATTTACGTAAATAATTTTTTGAATATTATCTTAATCTGGAATAGTGGAATTGGTTTTGGGCTACTTTCTTTTGATAGTAGCGTAATATATAATTTTGTAACTATCTTAATAGTTTTGATTAATATAGTAATTTTATATTTAGCCTTAAAATCTAATAACTTAAAAGGTTATTTGTTTATTATAATTTTAGGAGGTTCATTAGGAAATCTATTTGATAGAATTTATTATTCTGCAGTTCCTGACTTTATTGATTTAAATTATAATAATTTTCATTGGTTTGTTTTTAATGTTGCTGATATATTTATCACTGTAGGTATAATGTGCCTTATTTTGGTTGAATTATTTTTTAATAAACATGAACTAAATGATCAAAAATAAAATTAAATTACTACTATTACTTTTGATATTACTTAGTTCATGTCAGGCAGTAAAAGATGGCTTAACTGGAAAAAAAAACGACAACAGTGATGAATTCTTAGTTAAAAAAAAAAATCCATTAGAGTTACCGCCAGATTTTGATGAACTGCCAGCTCCAAAAAAAAATGAAGAAAATATTAATCAATCAATGGAAATTGATGAAGAGATAGAAAATTTATTTAAAAATTCTGATGAAATTGAGTTATCAGATGATGCAGCTGATATTAATCAATCCGCTGAGGAATTTATATTGAAAAAAATTAATAAAAATTAATGCTAACTCAAAATATAAATTTTTCTAAATTTGGTGTAAATAAAAATTATTTTAAAACAAAAATATTTGTAAAAAAAACCTTAAAAAAATATTCAAAGGATAAATTTTTTCAAAGTTTATCAAATAGATACATTTATAGTTTTTCAAAAAAAAAAATTTTGAAGTATAAAAAATTTAACAATTTTAATATTATTGGAATAGGTGGTTCTTCATTGGGTATTGAAGCAATTTATAATTTCTTAAGTTTTAAGATTAAAAAAAAATTTAATTTTTATAATAATATTAATTCAAATAAATTTTTAGAAAAAAAAAAAATTAAATCTCTCAATATTGTAATTTCAAAATCTGGTAATACTCTAGAAACAATTTCTAATTTTAATATTTTAAATAATAAAAAAAATAATTTATTTATCTCTGAAAAATCTAATAATTATTTAAGAAAATTAGCCAATAAACTTAAATGTGAAGTTTTAGAACATAGAAATTATATTGGCGGACGGTATTCGGTATTGTCAGAAGTTGGAATGTTGCCTTCAATTCTAATGGGTTTAAAAGAAGAAAAATTTAAAAATTTTGACAATTTAATAAAAAATACAAAGTTTATAGATGGATTGATTGATAGCGTTTCATCTACTATTTTTTATATAAAAAATAAAAAATTTAACTCTATAATATTAAATTACGATGAACGATCTGAAGAATTATTTAAATGGTACCAACAATTATTAGCAGAAAGTTTAGGAAAAAAATCAAAAGGTCTATTGCCAATAATTTCAACTATGCCCAAAGATAATCATAGTTTAATGCAGTTATATTTAGATGGACCAAAAAATAGTTTTTATACTTTTTTTGATGTTATTGAAAAGAAATCTTCAAAAATTAATAATTCATTAATTTTAAACTCTCACAATTATTTAAAAAATAAAAGTTTTTTAGACATAAAGACAGCACAAAAGAAAGCTACGCAGACTGTTTTTAAAAATAAAAAAATACCTTTTAGGTCTTTTAATGTACTTAATAGATCTGAAAATTCTTTAGGAGAAATCTTTACTTTTTTTATGCTCGAAACTATTCTATTAGGCAATGCTTTGAAAGTTAACCCTTTCGACCAGCCGTCAGTGGAACTGATAAAAATTGAAACAAATAAAATTTTAAGAAAAAATTAAAAAGATCCAAATATTATTTTTGATAGTCCGTAAGTTTTTTTCTAGAATAACTTTGAATTTTTGTGGTAGCTCATCTTTGTATTTTTTATTTCTATGTAAAATAACTATTCCTTCTTTATCTAAAATATTTGATTTATTTAAATTTTCCAACAGCTCTTCAATTTTCTTTTCTTTAAAGGGAGGATCTAGAAAAATGATTTGAAATTTATTTATTAAAAATGATTTATCATTTAAAAGTTTAAAAACATCCTCAATATATATATCTGTATTTTTCTTACATTTTAAATTAGCTATATTTTTATTTAAAATTTTTGTAACTGGAATATGGTTTTCACAAAATAAAACTTTTTTTGCTCCTCTTGAAATACATTCAAGTCCAAATGACCCTGAACCTGAAAACAAATCTAAAACTTCACAGTTTTCAATTTTAAATTTTATTAATTTAGAATGTTCTATAATATTAAAAATAGATTCTTTTACCAAATCTTTTAATGGTCTTGTATAATTATCACTAGGCTCAAAAAGTTTTTTATTTTTAAAATTACCAGATATTATTCTCATTAGGAAATAACTTTATAACCTATATCTTTACGATAAAACCCTTTGGTCCAATTTATATCTTTAAGTATAGTTAAAGCTTGTTTTTTACTTTCAGCAAAATTATTTGATACATTAACAATATTTAATACTCTACCACCAGTAGCAACAATATCTTTATCAGCTAATTTTGTTCCTGCGTGAAAAATTAAACTATTTTCATTTAACTTTATTTTATTTAAATTTTCTATTTTGACATTTTTATTATATTTATCTGGATATCCATTAGAGCAAAGTACAATACATAAACTTTTTTTATCTAACCAATTAATTTTCATTGATGATAATTTTTTTGTACAGCATGCATAAATTATTTTTCCTAAATCAGAATTTAATAAAGGTAGAATAGTCTGACATTCAGGATCTCCCATTCTTACATTAAATTCAATTAAAAATGGTTCATTATTAATTATGATTAAGCCAACATACAAGAAGCCAACATAATCAGAATTTAGATCACTTAAACCTTTTAATGTTGGTTTAATAATTTTTTCATCAATTTTATTTTGCAGTTCATTATTAATTAATCTTGACGGTGAATATGCACCCATGCCGCCTGTATTTTTTCCAACATCACCCTCTCCAACTCTTTTATGATCTTGAGCAGTTTGAAATGGTTTGAAAGTTTTTCCATCAGTTATTATAAAATAACTCATTTCTTCACCTCTCAAAAATTCTTCAATCAAAATACAATCAGCTTTTCCAAAACGACCATCAAAAATTTCATCTACAGCATTTATGGCTTCAGAATTATTATTGCAAATATAAACACCTTTTCCAGCGGCTAGTCCATCAGCTTTTATTACTAATGGAAAAATTGAATTATTTAAAAATTTTTTTGCACTATCTTTATTTTGAAAAATATCAAATTTTGAAGTTGGAATATTATATTTTTTGCATAGTTTTTTTGCAAAAGTTTTAGACCCTTCTAATTTAGATGATATTTTATTTGGTCCAAATATTTTAATATTAGTATCCTTAAAATAATCTGAGATACCATCAACCAAAGGTTTTTCTGGACCAATTACTAGAAGTTCAATTTTTTTTTCAATAGAGATTTTTTTTATCTTCTCAAAATCATTAATTTGAATTGAAATATTTTCAGCTATTAATTTTGTACCAGCATTTCCAGGTATACAGTAAATTTTATCAACTATTTTAGATTGTTTAAGTTTAAAGGATAAAGCGTGTTCTCGACCACCGCTTCCAATAATTCCAATGTTCATATATATTTTATATATCTTAATAATGAAAAATAAATTAGCTAAATTAAAATATTTACCCAACAATTTTCAAATAATTGAAAACGGAGATCATGTAATATGCGCAATATCTGGGAAAAAAATACCCCTTGAAAAATTGAATTATTGGAATGTTGAACTTCAAGAGCCTTATTATTCTTATTTAGAAGCAGCTATAAAAAAAGAAGAAGAAAATAAATAATTTACAATTTCCATCTATTATGAGTCCATATCCATTGTTCCGGATTTTTTGATATCATTTTTTCTAGCCATAAATTTAGATTTATAGTTATTTTTTCTAAATCATCATTTTTTTCAAAATATATTGGTTTATTAATTGTTATTTCAAAGTTTATTTTATTTTTTCTTTCTATGTATACTGGGACAACAGGACAATTAAATTTATTAATAAGTTGTGCTGGAATAGTTGTTGTGTAAGCAGGTTTATTAAATAAATTGCACTTAATTCCTTCCGTTACTCTTTGATCTATCATGATAGCCACAGATGTATTTTTTTTAAAAAAAGTTAATATTTCTCTTAAGCCAGAAATTCCTTTTTTAATTTGATTTTTACAAATAAAGTTTTTTCTTATTTTTTCCATAGTTTTATTTAAAAATATATTATTTAATGGTCTATATACTGCTGCCAAATTAATCCCAGATTTTTCAATTTGCATTGCCATTAGCTCAAAATTGTTAAAATGACCCGAAACAAATATAACTGGTTTTTGATTTTTTTTAATTTCATCTAGGTATTCCATTCCATTAATTTTTAAATTTTTTTCGAGCTTTGTTGATCTAAAATCTTTTATAAATATATATTCTGCAAAAATTCTTCCATAATTTTCCCACATTTTATTTATTATATTTTTAATTTGCCAATCATCAGAATCTGGCAAATAATTTTTTAAATTATTTTTGATAATCTTTTTTGATTTAAAAATTGGACCAATTTTAGAACCGATCATTCCTCCGAAATTTGATGCATTTTTATAACCAACTAATTTAAATATTAAAAAAAATAATTTAATTAAAATGAATTGAAAAAAATATTTAATATATTTCATTATTTTTTAATTAAAATATTAATTAGTTTTTTTTCATCTGGCATTATAAGATCCAGCTTAAGGTATTTTATATCTTGAGCCAAATTTGGATTTAATCTTAAATAATCTTTTTCAGTTGTAATAACTTTTGCATTATTATTTTTTGCATAATTTAATATTTTTGTTAAATCGTTATTTGAATAAGTATAGTGATCAGGAAAACTAAATTTTTTAATTACTTTAAGTTTATTTTCAATCATTGTGTTGTAAAAATTTTCAGAATTACCTATTCCTGCAAAAGCTACATAATCTACATTATTATCAAATTCTTTTAAATTAGAAGGTTTATAAAAAGTTTCAAAAATATTTATATTATTATTTATCTGTTTAATTTCATTTAATATATCTTGATTTTTTTTTGGATCTCCATTTATAACTACCACATCAAAATTTTTTAGAGATTCTATTTTTTCTCTTAATGGACCTGCTGGTATTATAAATCCATTTCCTTTCCATTGTGAATTGGTAAAACAGACTATTTTTAAATTATAACTAATTGATTTTTCTTGTAGACCATCGTCAAATATAGCAAATTCAAAGTTTTGATTTACTGCATCATTTAAGGCATCTGATCTATTTTTTTTACAAATAAGATTTGTATAATTTTTAATTAGATTTTGTTCATCTGATTGATCATTGTAAAATTTTTTAATAATAGTTGATCTTAAACCTTGTATTTTTAGTAGATTATTAATTTTAATTGATAATGGAGTTTTACCTGTGCCGCCAACGTAAATATTTCCAACACAGATTGTTTTAATTTTATCATTTTTTTTTTTGAAAATTTTTTGGTAAAAAAATTTCCCACTAAAACAAAAAAAGTTAAAGGTAATAAAATATATGCAATAAAATTTGGTTTTTTATAGTCCCAAAATCCTGGTTTATTTAATTTCATTATTTTTTAATATAAGTTTTATTTCTATTAAAGTTGCATCAAGTATTTGCGATCCAATTCGTTCAATTTTTTTTGTTAGTAAACTTGAATTGGGTTTATGTTTAATTAATTTGCTTACAGTTTTTGATAAGCTTTTTATGGAGTTAACTTTTTTTGATATTCCTAACTTTTTCAACAATTCATAGATTTCTTTAAAATTAATAACATTCGGACCATGTATAATATTGTTACCATACCTTGCTGGTTCAAGTGGGTTTTGGCCACCATGTTTCATTATAGAACCACCAACAAACACAATTTTATTAAAACTAAAAAATAAATTTGTATCCCCATAAGTATCAACTAAATATATATCAGTTTTATGATTTATATTTTGCGACCAACTATGACAATGAACTTTTAAACCAGAATTTTCAAAAAAATTAATTAAATTTTCACATCGATGAACATGCCTTGGAATTATAATAGTTAAAAAATTAGTATATTTTTTTTTTAGATTTTTATGAACTTCTGAACATAAAACTTCTTCAGGTTCGTGGGTACTAGTAGCACACCAAATTTTTTTATTTGATATAAACTTCTTGAGCTTCTTCGGTATTATTAAATTATTTAAATTATTCTGTGAAAATTTTAAATTGCCAAGAAATTTTTTTTTTTTAATTCCAAAAAAATTTAGATATCTCCATGTTTCGTTATTGCATGGATAAGATTTTGTAAAACATTTAAATAATTTACTTGAAAAACTTTTAAAAAATTTCCAGCGGTTAAATGATTTTTTTGTGATTCTTGCATTAAGCAATACTGCAGGGATTGATTTTTTTTTAATATTTAAAAGCATATTGGGCCATATTTCTGAGTCAATAAATATTGCCAACGAGGGTTTCCAATAATCCAAAAATTTTTTTGAATGAAAATTAGTATCAATAGGAAAAAATTGATGAATTGTTTTTTTAAATTTAAAATTATTAAAAACTTTAGACGAACTTAGAGTAGTTGTAGTTATTAATATTTGATTAATTTTTTTATCTTTCTCAAGTTCTTTAATTAATGGTATTACACTAAGTAGTTCGCCAACACTTGCTCCGTGAAACCAAATTAATTTTTTTTGTTTTTTTTTTTGAGAAAAAAAGCAAAATTTTTCTTTAAATCTTTTTAAATGTTCTTTTTTTTTTATTAATCTTATAACAATTATTATTGGAGAAAGAATAAAAACTATATTTATTAAAAGTCTATATAAATATATTAACATCAATTTTTTTTAATTTGTTTTTCGTAAAAATTTTTATAAATAGAGGATTTTTGTAAAAGTTGTTCATGTGTTCCTTCATCAGATATCTCGCCATTGTCGACTACAAAAATTTTATTTGAATTTAAAATTGTAGATAATCTATGAGCGATTACTATTGTAGTTTTATTTTTGGTTAATAAAGTTATTGCTTCTTGTATTTTATTTTCTGTTTCTGCATCTAATGAAGATGTTGCTTCATCAAGAAGGATTATTGGTGTTTTTTTTAACATGGCTCTAGCTATAGAAATTCTTTGTTTTTCACCACCTGATAATCTTATGCCATTTTCACCAATAATAGTGTCATATTTGTTTGGAAGTTTTTTTTATAAATTCATCAGCAAAAGATTTTTTAGATGCCTCTTCAATCTCATCGCCTGTTGCGTTTAGATTTGCATATAAAATATTATTTTTTTATAGTATCATCAAAAAGAGTTGTATCTTGAGTGACAATCGAAATATTTTTTCTTAACTCCTCTAATTTTACTGAATATATTGATTTACCATCAATAGTTATATCTCCTGAGTTACAATCATAAAATCTAGGAATTAAATTTAAAATAGATGATTTTCCAGCACCACTATGACCTACTAAAGCAGTCATTTTTCCTCCTGAAATTTTCATATTAAGATTCTTTAGAATTAAATTTTCTGATTTGTTATATTTAAAATTACATTCTATAAATTTAATTTCACAATTACTTAAATTTAAATTAACTGTGTCTTTTTTATCTACAACCTCATTTTTTATATCTATTATTGGCAAAATTCTTTTTGCTGCTGATAGGCCTTGATTTATAGACATATTAAGAGTTGCTAGAGATCTTACTGGCTGATATGCAAGCATCATTGCCGCTAAAAAAGAAAAAAAGTTATTTATATCTAATTCATTATTAATTATCATTTTTCCTGAAAAGAAAATTAATGTTGCAATCATAATGCCAGTTAAGGTTTCCATTATTGGTGAAGCTCTTACAAAAACTATTGCAATTTTTTTTTGTTCTTTCTTTAAGATTATAAATAAACTTTTCAGATCTACTTGTTTCATAATTTTCTTTTTGAAATATTTTTATTAATTTATGATTTTTAAAAATTTCCATTAAATAAGTTGTAAGCTCACCAGATTTGGCTTGAGCTTCAGTAGAAACTTTTCCGATTCTTTTCCCAAGCGTTCTAGCAGCTAAAGTAGCTAGGGGTATCATAATGATTGCAATTAAAGATAATTTCCAATTTTGATAGAACATTACAGATAATAATCCAATTAGAGTAAGAGAATCTTTAAATAAATTTAATATAGCAATACTAAGCATATTAGTTATTAATCCGGTGTCGAATGTTAAGTTTGAAACAAATTTTCCAGAATGTTTATTCTCAATTATACTTGTATCAGCTCGTATTAAAGATTTAAGCATATCACCTTGAATATTCTTTTTTACTTCTTCAGCCACACCTATCATTATTATTTTTGCTAAATAAAGAGAAATTCCTTTGGCAGCGAAAGCAACAATGATCAATCCAGGAATTAAAAGAATTAATGATTGATCTTTTAGAATAAATATTTTTTTTATTGCAGGATCAAGTAACCATGCAATTGATGATGTTGATCCTGCCACAATTAATGAAAAAAAAACTGATAAAGCTATTTTGCTTAAAAATTTTTTTGTATAACTATTATATAATCTTTTTAAAATATCAGTATCGTTCATTGTGTAATAATTTTTCCAATTAATAAGTTCAAGAAAATTAAAAGCCCTAAAAAATTATTTGACTTAAAAATTTTTAAACAATTTGAACTTAAATTAGTATTTAAATTTTTTATTTGGAAAATAAATAAATGCATTGCGATTAATATTAAACCTCCAAAATAAATTGTATTAAAATTCATTACAATTCCCAAATAAGTTAAAATAACAAAAAAAACTAAATAACATAAAAGAATAAAGAATTTTGGATTTTTTTTAAATTTTATTGATGTAGATTTAACTCCTATAATTTCATCGTCCTTAATATCTTGAAACCCATATATAGTGTCGTATCCTAATGTCCAAAATATGGCCCCTATATAAAAAATTATAGTAACAATACTTATTTCAGAGTTTATTGAGGTCCAACCCAAAATTAATCCATAATTAAATGTAACTCCTAAGAATAGTTGAGGCCAATATGTAAATCTTTTCATTAGAGGATATGCAAATGCCAGAGGCATTGAACCAAGTGCTAAAATAATTGTAAAAAAATTAAATTGTATTAGCACAATGAAAGCTATACCACAAAGAATTAACACATAAAATAAACCTAGTTTAATTGAGATATCACCAGATGCTATAGGCCTATTTTTAGTTCTCTCAACTTTGGAGTCAAATTTTTTATCAATAATATCGTTAACAACACAACCAGCTGATCTCATTAAAACTGCCCCTAAAAAAAATAGTAGGGCATATTTCATAAAAAATTGAATACTAATTGAAAAGTCATAAGCTATCGTAAGACCCCAAAGGCAGGGCCAAAATAAAAGCATATAGCCTATTGGTCTTTTAAGGCGTGTAAGCTCTAAAAAAAGATTTAATTGTTTCATCAGAATTTACTTGTAAATAACAAAGCCTAGATTCATAATCAAACTGATTCGCATGAATATAGATTACACAGTAACAGCCCTAATGTTTCCCGCTATTCCATTGCTAATGAGTGTATATAGCAATAGATTTCATACTCTTAGCAAATTAATTAGAGAGCTTCATGATGAGCATGTGTATGAAAAACATATACCACCAGAGTGGAAAAAACAGTTTATTAATTTAAGTAACAGGATAACAATATCAAGATGGGCGATTATGTTTGCTGCATTTGGTTTTTTATTTAATATGTTGACAGTTTTTGCCCTTTATTTAGATACAATTTTTTTGGCTAGAGTAATATTTGGATCATGTTGTTTATCTATGATTATTTCAATTATATTTTTTATTAGAGAGATTCATATTTCAACAAGTGCACTAAAACTTCATATGTCTGACATGGATGTAAAGGTAGATTAAGGAATTATTACAGCAGGTCCTAAAATTTTTCTATTTTCTAAATCTTGATGAGCCTCTACAACATTTTCTAATTTATATTTTTTAAAAATTTCAATTTTTATTTTTCCAGACTCTACCTTTTCAAATAAAATTTTAGCCGCCTCATCAATTTCTTCTCTTGTGCTTAAATAATGTTGCATAGAAGGCCTTATAAAATATAATCCTTTAGGCTGAAGCAATTTTGGAACATTTATTTCTGCTAATGGTCCTGATGCATTACCGAAAGAGACCATCATTCCTCTTATACTTAAACACTCTAGTGAACCTTCAAGTGTATTTTTTCCAACCCCATCATAGACAACAGGAACACCTTTTCCATGAGTAATTTCTAAAACCTTTTTTGAAAACTTTTCTTTATTGTAGTTAATAACATGGTCATATCCATATCTCTTTGCCTTATCGATTTTTTCATCAGATCCAACTGTTCCAATTACAGTGCAACCAAGGCTTTTAGCCCACTGACCAAATATTTGTCCCACGCCTCCCGCGGCAGCATGAAATAATACTGTTTGTCCAGATTTAACAGGGTAAGTTTTATGTAATAGATAAAATGTAGTTAATCCTTTTGTCATTAGAGTTGCAGCAACTTCTAAATCAATACTATTTGGAACTTTTACAATATTTTTAGTTGGATAGTTTCTGTGCGTTGAGTAAGCACCTAGCGGTATACCAGCATAAGAAACTTTATCTCCAACATTAAATTCTTTTATATTAGAACCTACTTCTTTGATGACTCCAGCGCCCTCGGCACCTATACCTGTAGGAAGTTTTAAAGGGTAAAGACCCGATCTATGGTAAGTATCAATATAATTTAGTCCTATTGCCTTATGTTCTATTGTAACTTCATCAGCACCTGGTTTATCTAGAGTTATATCTTTTAATTCTAATACTTCTGGGCCACCATTTTTTGATATTTGTATTGCTTTCATTTTTGAAAACTGTTTAGAGATCTAATTAAATAATATCAAGCAAATGATTCAAATTTTTTACTTCATTTTTTGCTTTATAATCGAGATTGTCAAAAATATTGTTATTTCTATTAACCCAAATTGCGTTGTATCCATAATTTCCACCACCAGATACGTCCCAAGTATTTGCACTTAAAAAAGCTACTTCGTTTTTTTGTATTTGGTATTTTTTAGTAGGAATGTCATAAACTCTCGAATCAGGTTTATAAATTCCTACATCCTCAATTGAAAAAATGTCATCAAAAATATTTTCTATATTATTACTTTTAACCAACTCATTTAGAAGAGATGGTGTTCCATTCGAAAGAATAGCGAGTTTATGATTTTTTTCTTTTAATTTATTTAAAACATTTTTTACTTCTGGAAACATATTTAATTTTTTATATAGATCTAAAAGCTCATTTCTCATTGATTTATTTATATTAAATGCATTCATTGATTTATCTAAACTGTCCTCAGTAATTTGCCAAAAGTTTTTATGTCTTTTCATCAAACTTCTAAGCCAAGTGTATTCTAATTGAGTAGTTCTCCAATAGCTTGCAAAACCTTCCCACTTATCACCAATTTTATCTTTACATTTTTCAGCAGCAGAGTTGACATCGAATAATGTGCCATAGGCATCAAAAATTATTGCTTTAACATTTTTCATAAATTAATCTTAGAATTATGAGTAATATTAGATTATTTTTCCCAGAAAGTTTATCAATTAATTTATCTTCAAAACTTGATAAATCTCAATCACATTATTTATCTAAAGTAATGAGAGTAAATATAGGAGAAAAATTTTCATTATTTAATCAAAGTGGAGAGTGGGAGGCAAAAATTGCTAAAATTATAAAAGGAGTTGTAGAATTTTCTATTACTAAAAAAATTAGATCAAATACTAATGAAAAAGAAATTTGGTTAGCATTTGCACCTATCAAATTAAATTATTTAAATTTAATGATACAAAAAGCAACTGAGCTTGGAGTTACGAGATTTATTCCAATTTTAACTGAGAGAACAATTGTTAGAAAGATAAATGAAAAAAGGGTCAATAAAATTATTGTAGAAGCATCAGAACAAAGCAATAGATTAAAAGTTCCACAATTAGAAGAAATAGTTAAATTAGACGATTTTTTAAAATTTAATCAAAAAACAAATATTATTTTTGGAGATCTTAATACAAATAATAACAAATTAAATATCAATAGCACTGAACCTTTATGTATATTAATTGGACCAGAGGGTGATTTTATAGCAAAAGAGAGAGAGAAAATTTTAAAGCTAAAAAATATAATACCATTAAAAATTAATGAAAATATCTTAAGATCTGAAACTGCTGCAATTTCAATTATATCAATAGTAACTTTTAATTTGTTATCTTAAATATTTGTTTATAGCTTTAAGCATGTCTTTGTAACTTGCATGATGATTAATTCGATCTAAATATTTACCATTTTCTAACAACATTACGGATGAACTATGATTTATTAAATAATTTCCATCTTCTGTAAAAATTTTTTCTGAAAGCACTCCCCATGATTGAGATAAAACAAATATTTTTTTAGGATCACCAGTGATTCCATAAATTTTATTTTCAAATGAACTTAAATAATTTTGAATAATTTCTGGGGTGTCTCTTTCTGGATCGATGCTAACAAAGAAAACTTTAAACGTTTCCTTCTTTTTTTTATCTAAATTATTTATTACCAAGTTTAAATTATTTAATGTCATTGGACATACATCAGGACAATTAGTGAATCCAAAAAAAATTGCAGTTAAAGGTCCTTCAAATGACTTCTCAGTAATTATATTATTGTTAACATCTTTAAGCGAAAATGCAGAACCTTTGAAAGATGCGACATAATCATCTTTTTGGTTTTGCGTAGATAAGAAGATAGGAAGCATCAGGAATAGAAAGATTGCTAAACAACCACTGATTACAATTATAGATGTTTTTAATTTCATTATTGATAAAGTTATATTTGTGATTATATAAAATTTATGAGTAATTTAATAAAGAAACTTTTTGGCACATTGTTACAAAAACCATGGGAAAAAGATCAGATGGTATTAGACACGTCTCATCCAGGTAAAACTTTTGATATTTCATTGCAAAAATCTGCAGTAATAATAATTTTTGGTATTGCAACAGTTTTATTCAGTTTGATTTTTACTGCATATATTTATTCTATACCCCCAGAGCAGGACACAATGTATTTATTAAAACCCAATTTACTTTGGATAAATACTTTAATTCTTTTTTTTGTCACATATTTTTTTGGTAGAATTACTAAAGATTTAGAAAAAAAAGAAACTTTGAAGGTTAAAAAAAATCTAATTATTGTTGGTGTATTAAGTTATTTATTTCTTTTTGGCCAATTAATTTTTTGGACTCAATTAATGAAAAATGGAAATTATGTAACAACCAATACCTATTTCTCATCATTTTATATATTTACAGCAATTCATGGATTGCACCTTTTGGGTGGATTGTTATTTTGGGGTAAAGTTTCTTCAAGAGTTTTAAAATTAGAACAAAATAAAATTTTGGATGAGGAAAAAAATATTTCTGCACTTTCCTGGTATTGGAATTTTTTATTAGTTGTATGGCTAGTATTTTTTCTTATGATTTATATTTTCAACGATACCTTTATAGACTGGTGTAAATCGTTAGTCGCTTAAAGTTTAGAGAAATAAAACTAAAATAGCTCCAACAACAGCAATTATAATTAATAGTATATTTACGGATTTTAAATATTTTTTTGTTTCAGGCCTGACTTTGCCTTTCGAAAATGCTCCCGCTCCAAAAGAAATTACAAAAAAGAAAAGTAAAACTAAAACGAGTATTGTTATTAAAATTCCAATTTTGCTAAGCATATTATTGTTGATTATATTAGTTTATTTGAATAATTTTCATGACATTTTGTCATAGGTCATTATATAATATTTATTCTATATAAGCGTATATGCATCCAGGTATTATATTTTTTTTAGTTATTCTAGGGTCAATATTATTTCATATTTTTACCCCGTGGTATTGGACTGATGTTGCGTCTAATTGGGGAGGAATGGATGACACTATAACTTTAACATTTTGGATTGGAGGAGGTGTTTTTATAGCCGTATGTCTTTTCATGGTTTACTGTGTTTTTAAATTTTCTTATAAAGAAGAGCGTAGAGCTGAGTATAAGCCTGAAGATAAAAAATTAGAAAAAATACTTACGTGGGCAACTACAATAGGTGTTGTAGCTCTTTTAGCTCCTGGACTCGTGATCTGGAATAATTATGTTAACGTTCCTAAAAACGCAGTTGAGGTTGATGTGATGGCTTGGCAGTGGGGATGGCAATATAGACTTCCGGGAAAAGATGGAAAATTGGGCACAACTCAAGTGGTTAATATAAATGACAATAATCCTTTCGGAATTAATTCGAACGATCCTTATGGAAAAGATGATGTAATGATTCAAAGCGATGTATTAAATCTCGAAAATAATAAACCAGTTAAAATATTACTAAGATCAGTTGATGTGCTTCATAATTGGTATGTTCCTCAATTTAGAGCAAAAATGGATGCAGTTCCAGGAATTGTAACTTATTATTGGTTTGAACCTAATAAAGTAGGAGAGTATGAAGTTTTGTGCGTTGAATATTGTGGAGTTGGACATTATGCAATGAGAGGTGGAGTTATAGTACAAAATGATCAAGATTATAAAAACTGGCTTGAACAGCAGGAGACTTTTTCAGATTTAATAGCAAAACAACAAAATAAAGAAATTAATTCAAAAAAATTAGTAAAAAAAATTAATTAAATGATAAACGTTTTAATATATATAAAGGGAAAAAATGTCAGAAGAATTTAACGATAATAAAACAGTTCATGCACAATCTTCAGAAACTATTTCTGGTGGAGGCTCAGGTGTTGCACCTGATATAGATTATGTAAGACCGGCTGAAATACCTGAACAAGATTTGTATCATGGACATAGCTTTATTACTAAGTGGATCTTTTGCCAGGATGCAAAAGTTATTGGAGTACAATATTTTCTTTTAGCAACATTTACAGGAATAATTGGACTTATTCTTTCTTGGTTAATGCGTTTACAATTAGGTTTTCCAGGAGCAGCTGGTTTTATGACAGCAGAGCATTATTACCAGTTTGTTACTATGCATGGAATGATAATGGTGGTTTATTTCTTAAC
>JBJLDM010000026.1:0-34080 GCA_045567135.1 Candidatus Pelagibacter sp. | reverse complement strand
CTACTTACTCCAGGTACTAAAGCCAATATTTGAAACAGTCCAATTATTAAAATGGATTTTAATTGTAAATCTGATTCAATTTTTTTTTTATTTTCAAATTTATCAGCAATATATAAAAGTAATGCAAATATTAAAGTTGTCCATGCTATTACTTCTATATTTCTAAAATAATTAATTAATCCAGTTTTATAAATTATTGCTCCTAAAATTATCAAAGGTAACGAACCAAGAACCATTAGAAAAAGTAAATTTTTATTATTAACTATTTCTTTAAGTTCATTTCTAAAATAAAATATTATTGCCAATAATGATCCTAAGTGCAAACCTACATCTACTAGTAAAGATTGGGATTTAAATTTATAAATTTCTGAAACCAAAAACAAATGCGCGGAGGAACTTACAGGTAAAAACTCGGATATACCCTGCACTATTGAAAGTATTAATATTTCAAGAAAATTTGAGATCATTAAAAATTAATTTGGTAAACTAAATATACTTAAAATAAAGCAATAACATGTAGTAATAGTAGATATGCAAAAAGGGAATTAACTAAGGTTTTATGCAGATTTTATAAAAAATAGGTAACTAATACTGTCCTAATTTCAGTTTATATGTTGATTTCATTGGTATATACACGATTAAAATATGTCTGATAAAATGTTAAAATTTGTAAATATAGGCAAAGAAAACCCTCTTAAAAGAGACACTCAAGATAGAAAAGAGGATTTTAAGGAAATTTATGATGAATTTATTAATCAAAAAGCCAAAGAGCAATCTAGCAGATGTTCTCAATGTGGAGTTCCTTTTTGTCAAGTTCATTGTCCTCTAAGTAATAATATACCTGACTGGTTAAAGCTAACTGCTGAAGGACGTTTAGAAGAAGCATATCATTTAGCGCAAAGTACAAACAACATGCCTGAAATTTGTGGAAGAATTTGTCCACAGGATAGGCTTTGTGAGGGGTAATTGTGTAATTGAACAGTCTGGTCATGGAACAGTAACAATTGGATCAGTTGAAAAATTCATAACAGAAAATGCATGGGCAAATAATTGGATAAAACCAATTAAAATAAAAAATGAGATTAAACAAAGTGTTGGTATAATTGGTGCTGGTCCTGCTGGTCTAGCATGTGCAGAAGAACTAAGAAAATCGGGTTATCAAATAACTATTTATGATCGTTATGATCGTGCAGGAGGTCTTTTAATATATGGTATCCCAAATTTTAAGTTAGAAAAATATGTTGTTAATAGAAGAACAAAACTACTTAAAGAGAGTGGAATAAAATTTATTCAAAATTTTGAAGTAGGTAAAGATGCATCACTTGATAAACTAAGAAAAAAACATGATGCAATTTTAATTTCTACTGGAGTCTATAAAGCTAGAGAGATAAATTTAGCGGGAAACGACTTAAATAATATTTTTCCAGCCATGGATTTTTTAACTGCATCTAACAGAAAGGGCTTAGGAGACAAAGTTGATTTATTTGATAATGGAATATTAAATGCAGAAGGAAAAGATGTTGTAGTAATTGGTGGAGGAGACACTGCAATGGATTGTGTCAGAACAGCTGTCAGACAAAACGCTAAATCAGTCAAGTGTCTTTATAGAAGAGATAAAAAAAATATGCCTGGATCGGCAAGAGAAGTTTCTAACGCAGAAGAAGAAGGTGTAGAGTTTATTTGGTTATCAAGTCCAAAAGAATTTAAAGGAAATGGTAAAATAGAAAATTTAATTGTAGATAGAATTGAATTAGGAAAGCCAGACGAAAGTGGAAGAAGTAAACCTGAAATAAAAGAAAATTCTCAATTCAATTTAAAGGCAGATATGGTGATAAAAGCACTAGGATTTGATCCTGAAAATTTGCCTAAATTATTTGGAAGTGAAAATTTGCAAGTTTCAAGGTGGGGAACAATAAAAACCAATTTTGATACAATGGAAACAAATCTATCAGGTGTTTTCGCTGCGGGTGATATTGTTAGAGGAGCGTCTTTGGTAGTATGGGCAATTAAAGATGGAAGAGATGCTGCGTTAAATATTAGAAAATTTTTAGAAACGAGAGAGATTAATAAAGAAAAAGTAGCTTAATGAAACAATATTTAAAAAATTTGAAATTACTTGAAAAAAATCATGTTTATTCTAAAAAAATGGAACATGATGCGTGTGGCGTAGGGTTGGTAGCATCAATTGATGGAAAAAAAATCTAGAAAAGTTATTGAATACGGAATAGAAGCTCTAAAAGCTGTTTGGCATAGAGGAGCAGTAGATGCTGACGGAAAAACAGGAGATGGTGCTGGAATCCATATCGAAATTTCCTCAGACTTTTTTATTGAAAAAATAGAAATGTCTGGACACAAATATGACAACTCGGAAATTTGTGTAGGAATGATTTTTCTACCAAGAAATAATTATTCTGCTCAAGAAAGTTGCAGAACTTTAGTTGAAAGTGAACTTACAAAAAATAATTTTAGTATTTATGGATGGAGGCAAGTTCCTGTAAATACAACTGTTTTAGGAGAAAAAGCCGAACAAACTAGACCTGAAATAGCTCAAGTTCTATTTAAAAATAACGACAAAAATATAATTGGAAAAAAATTAGAAATAAAACTTTATGAGTCTAGGAGAAAAATTGAAAATAGGGCTATAGAAAATCATTTGAAGGATTTTTATATTTGTTCATTCAGTTCTAAATCAATTATTTACAAAGGAATGTTTCTTGCAGAAGCATTATCTGATTTTTATCCCGATCTTCAAGATCAAAGGTTAATTTCTAGATTTGCAATTTTTCACCAGAGATTTTCAACCAACACTGCTCCTAGTTGGGATTTAGCACAACCCTTTAGAGCACTTGCCCATAATGGGGAAATAAATACTTTAAAAGGTAATATTAACTGGATGAAAGTTCATGAACAAGAAATGTTCAGCCCTTTATTTGAAAATATGGAAAATATAAAACCAGTTATTCCACCTGGAAATTCAGATTCGGCATCTTTAGATAATGTATTTGAACTATTAAATGTTTCTGGTCAACCGGCACCTTTAGCTAAACTTATGTTAATTCCAGATGCATGGTCAAAAAAAAGTATGGTTTTACCAAAAGATCATCAGCGATTATTTAATTTTTTAAACAGCACAATGGAACCATGGGATGGACCAGCAGCTATAGCAGCTACAGATAATGAGTGGGTAATAGCAGCAACTGACAGAAACGGACTAAGGCCAATGAGATTTACCATTACAAAAGACAAATTCTTGTTTGCAGGTTCTGAAACTGGAATGATCAATCTCGCAGAACAAAATATAATTGCAAAGGGTAGATTAGGGCCAGGTGAAATTATTGGTGTTAGAATAGAAAAAGGAAAACTATTTAAGAATGATAAAATAAAAAATTTTTTAGCTAAAGAGTATAAGCACTTCAATAATCAGATAATTGATCTAGATAAGAAAATAATAATTAAGGATGAAAAACCATTTTTTATGGGAAATGAATTAAAAAAAAGACAACATGCTTTTGGATATAGCTTAGAAGACTTAGAATTAATTTTGCATCCAATGGCAGAAGATGCAAAAGAAGCCACTGGTTCCATGGGAGATGATACACCTTTGGCAGTATTATCAGATAGATATCGACCGCTTTATCATTTTTTTAGACAAAATTTTAGCCAAGTTACTAATCCTCCAATTGATTCACTTAGAGAAAATAAAGTTATGAGTTTAAAAACAAGATTTGGAAATCTTGGAAATATTTTAGATTTTGATAATTTAACTGAAGAAAATATTTATGTTTTAAATTCTCCAATTTTATCAAATACACAGTTAGAAAAAATTACTAAATTTTTTGGAAAAAATTCTACTATAGTTGATTGCACTTTTGACAAAGATGAAAATCTTGAAAATGCGATTGAAAAAATTAAAAAAATTTCCGAAGTAGCTGTTAGAGAAGGTATTACTCAATTATTGCTTAGTGATAAAAATATCTCTGAAAAAAGAGTCCCAATACCAATGCTTTTATGTGTAGGAGCCATAAATACTTATTTAATTAAAAATAAACTAAGAGGTTATGTTTCAATAAATGTTCAAACCGGTGAAGCAATGGATACACATTCTTTTGCAACACTTCTAGGTGTGGGTGCCACAACTATTAATCCATATTTAGCATTAGATAGTTTGTATCAAAGATTTCAAAAAAAATTGTTCGGCAAATTTGATTACTTAGAATGCACAAAAAGGTACATAAAATCTGTAAATAATGGTCTTCTAAAAATAATGTCAAAGATGGGAATATCTGTTCTAAGTTCTTATAGAGGTGGGTGCAATTTTGAAACAGTTGGATTAAGCAGAACAATAGTATCAGACTATTTTCCTGGAATGGTATCTAAAATTTCAGGAATAGGGTTAACAGGTATAGAAAAAAAACTAAAAAATATTCACAAAGAAGCTTTTGAAAATAAAGACACTGTTTTACCCATTGGTGGAATTTATCGTTACAGAAAAAATGGAGAGCTGCACCAATATCAAGGTAAATTAATTCATTTACTTCAAAGCGCAGTAACATCAAACTCTTATGACGCATATAAAAAATATGCTGAAGGAATTTATAATTTACCTCCAATAAATTTAAGAGACTTAATAGACTTTAGAAAAAGATATTTAAAGTCATCAATAGATATTTCAGAAGTAGAGCCAGTAGAAAAAATATTAAAAAGATTTGGTAGTGGAAGTATGTCACATGGAGCTTTATCAAAAGAAGCGCACGAAACGTTGGCTATTGGAATGAATAGAATCAAAGGTGCTTCTTGTAGTGGTGAGGGAGGTGAAGATGAAAAAAGATTTAATACATTAAAAAATGGCGATAGTGCAAATTCTAGAGTAAAACAAATTGCATCTGCTAGATTTGGAGTAACTATTAATTATTTAAATAATTGTAATGAAATAGAAATTAAAATAGCGCAAGGAGCTAAACCAGGAGAAGGAGGACAGCTTCCAGGGTTTAAAGTATCAGAAGAAATTGCTAAATTACGACACTCAACTCCCGGTGTGACTTTAATTTCTCCACCACCGCATCATGACATATATTCCATCGAAGATTTAGCGCAGCTAATTTATGATTTAAAACAAATTAACCCGAAAGCAAGAATTGGAGTAAAATTAGTTGCGTCTTCAGGAATAGGAACGATTGCTGCTGGTGTTGCAAAAGCAAAAGCTGATATTATTTTAATATCTGGACATAATGGTGGAACAGGAGCAACTCCACAAACTAGTGTAAAATATGTAGGAATTCCATGGGAGATGGGATTAACAGAAACGAACCAAGTTCTAACTTTAAACAACCTAAGGGACAAAGTAACCCTGAGAACAGATGGTGGAATCAAAACAGGTCGTGATGTTGTAATTGCTGCAATGATGGGAGCAGAAGAATATGGAGTCGCAACCACGGCCTTAGTAGCCATGGGCTGTATAATGGTTAGACAATGTCACTCAAACACTTGTCCTGTTGGAGTATGTACACAGGATGTTAAACTTAGAGAAAAATTTACAGGTACACCTGATAAAGTAGTAAACTTATTTACATTTATAGGAACAGAAGTAAGAGAAATACTTGCAGAATTAGGATTTAAATCACTTAATGAAATAATTGGTAGAACAGATTTGCTAAAACAAGTTAGCAAAGGTTCATCAAATTTAGATGATCTCGACCTTAACCCTCTTTTTGTACAAGCAGATTCTGGAAACGATAAAAGATATTGTGAAAACCAAATAATAAACGAAGTTCCTGACACATTAGATCAAAAAATATGGCCTGAAATTGAGAAAAAAATTGATAAAAAAGAAAAAATAGAAAAAAAATTTATTATTCAAAACACAAATAGAGCAGTTGGAACAAGGATATCTCACTATTTGTATAAAAAATATGGAAATGAAAAATTAAATGATGGATTTTTAAGTTTAAATTTTAAAGGTTCCGCTGGTCAATCTTTTGGTGCATTTGGAATAAAAGGTTTAAGTCTAAATATTGAAGGAGATGCAAATGATTATGTTGGTAAAGGTCTATCAGGGGCTACTATATCTATAAAATTACCTGAAGAAAGCAATTTAGTTTCCCATCAAAACACAATCATTGGAAATACAGTCTTATATGGAGCAACATCAGGAAAACTCTTTGCTGCTGGAAAAGCTGGTGAAAGATTTGCCGTTAGAAACTCAGGAGCAATTTCAGTAGTTGAAGGATGTGACTCTAATGGATGTGAATATATGACTGGAGGTACAGTAATTATACTTGGAGATGTTGGAGACAATTTTTCAGCAGGTATGACTGGTGGGATGGCCTTTATATATGATGTTAACAAACAATTTCACAAAAAAGTTAATCCAGAAACAGTGGTTTGGCAAACTCCAGAAACTGAATATTGGATTAACTATCTTAAAAACTTAGTTAAAGAACATTTTGAGCAAACAAATTCAAAAATTTCAAAAAGTATTATTGAAAATTTTAAACAAGAAATTTTTAATTTTTTACAAGTTTGTCCAAAAGAAATGTTAGATAAATTAAATAATCCAATAACACATAAACCATTTGCAAAAGAAGTAAGCTAAATTTCAAATATTTAAAAACTAGATTGTATTAAATACAATTTTATTTAGTTCAAAAATTATTTTTTTTAAATTTTTTTTACTCGATAAGCTATGATCACCTTTTTTTATAACTATTAATTTTTTATTAGCATTTTTGAATAAATTTAATACCTTTTTGGAGTAGCTTACCGGAACAACCTCATCTTTACTTCCATGTATCATTGTTATAAATATTTTTGATTTTAACTTATTACTCAAAACCTTATTTTTTCTTCCATCTTTTATAAGTTGATAAGTAATAGGATATTCATAGTTGCCATGTTTTAAATTGTAAATTCCTTTACTTACAATTTCCTTTTTTACTTTTTTGAAAATTTATTCCACATAAGTCTTTCTAGGAATTCAGGCGCAGACCCAATTCCTAAAAAACCTTTAATCTGTTTACGAAAATATTTAAATTGTTTTAAAGCAATCCATGCACCCATACTAGAGCCAACTAAAATAAAATTATTTTTTTTTAAAATTTTCTTAATTACTATTTTAGTTTCATTTGACCATTTAGTAATGTTTCCTGATGTAAAGTTGCCGGATGATTTTCCATGACCAGAATATTCTAGACCAAGAAAACCTAGATTTTTATTTTTACAATATTTAAGAAAGTTTTTGGGTTTTTTACCTTCTAGATCAGACATAAAACCATGGAGAAAAACTATATAAATTTTACTTTTCGGAATAACCGATAAATACCTTATCTTTTTATATTTATTTAATTTTAAATATTTAAATTTATTCATATAAAGTTTATTTAGATCGTTTGTTAATGTATATTTTACTTGAATGGCATCAAAATTTAAAGTTTTACAGGTAATTCCCAAATTAGGTTATGGTGGCGCTGAAACAGGTTGTTATGATTTAGCCCACTATCTCAATGAAGTTGGTTGTAAATCTTATATAATTACAAGTGGTGGTGAATTAATTAAATATATTGATAAAAAAAAAGTTACATTAATAAAATTACCAGTTCATAGTAAAAATCCATTATTAATATTAGTTAATAGTATAATAATATCATTTATTATCTTACTTTTAAATATTTCGATTGTTCATGCAAGAAGTAGAGCTCCAGCATGGTCTTGTTATTTTGCAACTATAATAACCAGAAGAAAATTTGTAACAACATTTCATGGTACTTATAATTTTCAAAATAAAATAAAAAAGTTTTATAATTCAATTATGGTAAAATCGGATCTATTAATAGCAGGATCAAATTTTATTTTTTCTCATATTCATGAAAATTATTCTAAATATTTAAATCCCACAAAAAAATTTTTGGTTATATTTAGAGGGATTAATACCGAATACTTTGACCCAAATAATATTAAGCAAGATGATATAATCAAATTAAAGAACCTTTGGAAATTAGATAAAAATAAAAAGATTATACTGTTGCCTGGTAGATTAACTTCTTGGAAAGGACAAGAAATGTTTATTGAGTCATTAAATATATTTCGATCTACTAATCCTGAAATTGATTTTACAGCAATAATTCTTGGAACAGATCAAGGTAGGACGGTTTTTAGAAAAAAACTTGAGAATTTGGTGCAGCAATATGACTTAACAAAAAGTATAAAATTTGTTGACCATTGTAAGAAAATGCCACTCGCTTATTATTTATCAGATGTTGTTGTTTCTTCATCAATTGAACCTGAAGCATTTGGTAGAGTGTCTATTGAAGCTCAATCTATGAAAAAACCAATTATTGCCAGTAATATTGGTGGATCAAATGAAACAATAATAGATAATAAAACTGGCTTGTTATTTGAGAGTGGGAATCCACAAGCATTAAGCAATAAATTAAAGGAAATAATCAAACTTGATACTTTGACATTGGATTTAATGGGTAATGAAGGTAGAAAAAATGTGTTAAATAGATTTAATATTGAAAAAATGTGTTTAAATACTTATTCAGAATACAAAAAATTAATTAATTAATGCCAAATATTAAATTACCAGATGGGAATTCACTAAACTTTGATAAAAAAGTTACTGGATTTCAAATAGCTGAAAAAATCAGTAAATCTCTTTCAAAACAGGCCTTGATAATTAGCATTGATGGAAATTTAAAAGATTTGAATTATGAAATAAATCATGATTGTTCAGTCAAAATATATACCGCTAAAGATAAGGAAGGATTAGAAACAATTAGACACGACACAGCTCATGTTTTAGCTATGGCCGTACAAGAAATATTTCCCAAGACTCAAGTAACTATTGGACCAGTGATTGATAATGGGTTTTACTATGACTTTGCAAGAAAAGATCCATTTACTGAAGAAGATTTACGTAAAATAGAAAAAAAGATGATGGAAATTGTTGAGAGAGACGAGCCTACTCATAGAGAAGTTTGGAAACGTGATAAAGCAATTGAACATTTCAAAAAAGCTGGAGAAATTTATAAGGCGAAAATAGTTGAGGATATTCCAAAGGAAGAAGAGGTTTCAGTTTATTTTCATGGAAAGTGGCACGATTTATGCAGAGGGCCTCATTTAAGTTCTACTGGAAAAATTGGAAAGTATTTTAAACTTACAAAGGTTTCAGGCGCATATTGGAGAGGTGATTCAAAAAATGAAATGTTACAAAGAATTTATGGAACATCTTGGCCATCTCAAAAAGAACTTGATAACTATTTAAAAATGATTGAAGAAGCTGAAAAAAGAGATCATAGAAAGCTAGGCAAAGAAATGGATTTATTTCATTTTAGAGAAGAGAGTCCAGGTTCAGTTTTTTGGCATGAGCGGGGATGGAATCTTTTTCAAAAATTAATTGATTATATGAGGTTAAGACAAAAAAAAGCAGGATATAAAGAAATTAATACACCTGAGATTTTAGATAGAGGTTTATGGGAAAAATCAGGTCATTGGGAAAAATTTGGTGAACACATGTATACTTCTACGACACCTGATGAAAAAATTTTTGCAATTAAACCCATGAATTGTCCAGGTTGCGTACAAGTTTTTAATCAAGGATTAAAAAGTTATAGAGATTTACCTCTTAAAATGTCAGAATTTGGAAAGGTGCATAGATATGAACCCTCAGGCGCTTTACATGGATTAATGAGAGTAAGGGCTTTTACTCAAGATGATGCGCATATTTTTTGTACTGAAGATCAAATTACACAGGAGTCTTTATCAGTAACAAATTTAATTTTAGATATTTATAAAGATTTAGGTTTTAAAAATGTGATTTTAAAATATTCAGATAGACCAGAAGTAAGAGTTGGTGATAATAAAGTTTGGGACAAATCAGAAGCAGCTTTGCTAGAAGCAGTTAAAGAATCAAAACTAGAATACAGTATTAATAAAGGTGAAGGTGCTTTTTATGGTCCCAAAATTGAATTTGTTTTAAGAGACGCAATAGGCAGAGATTGGCAATGTGGAACTTTGCAGGTGGATTTAAATTTACCAGAAAGGCTTGGTGCATCATATGTTGATAAGGATGGATCAAAAAAAATTCCAGTAATGCTACATAGAGCATTATTTGGATCACTTGAAAGATTTATAGGAATTCTCATAGAAAACTATGCTGGAAAATTTCCTTTTTGGATAAGTCCTCTTCAAGTAGTTGTCATACCTGTATCAGATGATTTTGATAAATATTCTAAAGAAGTAGCAAATAAAGTTAATAATAGTGGGATAAATTGCCAAGTTGATTTAAAAAATCATAACTTAAATTATAAAATAAGAGAACATTCATTAGCAAAGGTGCCTATTTTGTTAATTTGCGGAAAAAAAGAAGTTGACAGTAACAGTGTAACCATTAGAAAGTTGGATTCTAATGATCAAGAAAATATGAAGTTAGATAAATTTTTAGAAAAATATACCGCTTTAAACCAAGTAGAATCAAATTAAGTGGTAGATCAAAGAAAAAATTATTTTCAGAGAAGAAATAAAGACAGAGGACCCAAGACAAATAACAGAATAAATTCTCCAGAGGTTCAAGTTATATCAAGTAATGGAGAAAATTTAGGAATTTTAAATACAAATGAAGCCATATCTATTGCAAAAGAAGAAGGTTTAGACTTGATAGAAATTTCTCCAAACGCAAAACCACCAGTTTGTAAAATAATGGATATGGGTAAATTTAAATATGATGCTCAAAAAAAAGCCAATAAAGCTAAAAAAAAACAAAAAAAAGTTGATCTAAAAGAAATAAAATTAAGACCCGTTACCGAAGTTCATGATTATTCTTTCAAAATAAAAAATGCGCAAAAATTTTTGTCTAAAGGTGACAAGGTTAAGTTTACTATAAGATTTAAAGGAAGAGAATTACAGCATAAATATTTAGGAAATGAGCTGATGGAAAAGATAAAAGCTGACATATCAGCATTAGGTAAAATAGAATTACATCCAAAATTTGATGGAAAACAAATGATCATGGTGATTCAACCATTGTAATTAATATTTAAGGTTGTAAAACAATTGCAATATTTGTATAAGTTCCGCGAAATATGCCAAAACTAAAAACAAAAAGCTCAGCAAAGAAAAGATTTAAAATTACTGCTAGAGGAAAAGTCGTAATGGCCCAAGCAGGTAAGAGACATGGTATGATAAAAAGAACTAATTCACAGATTAGAAAACAAAGAGGAACAACAACAATGGCAAAACAAGATAGTAAGATTGTAAAATCTTATATGCCATATAGTTTGAGAGGATAAAATGGCTCGAGTAAAAAGAGGTGTAACAAGTCACGCAAAACATAAAAAAGTTTTAAAGGCTGTAAAGGGCCAGTGGGGAAGAAGAAAAAATACAATAAGAGTTGCAAGGCAAGCCATGGAAAAGGCTATGCAATATGCTTATAGAGATAGAAGAAATAAAAAAAGAGAATTTAAGTCTTTATGGATACAAAGAATTAACGCAGGAGTTAGATCTGAGGGATTGACATATTCAAAATTTATTAATGGTTTGAATAAATCTGGAATAAAATTAGATAGAAAGATTCTAGCAGAAATAGCATATGATAACCCTGAAGCCTTTAAAACAATCGTAAAAAAAGCACAATCGGCATTAAATTAATCTTCACTATTGTTTTATTCTAGCGAAGAAATAATCTGCAAATATGTCTGATATTAAAAAAATTAAAGACGAATTTATTAATAAGCTCAAAGAGGATCTAGATCTTAATAGTGTTAATCAAATCAAGACAGATTTATTTGGAAAAAATGGAAAAATTTCAAATGAATTTAAAAAACTAGGATCTTTTGCTGCTCAAGACAGAAAAAAATTTGCATCAGATTTAAATTCAATTAAAGATGAACTTCAAATTGCAATATCTAATAAAATTAAAAATTTAGAAATAAAAGAAATAAATTTAAAACTTCAAAACGAAAAAATTGATGTTACTCTTCCTGAAAGGAGTTTTTTTCAAGGTAAAATTCATCCAGTTTCACAGGTAATTGATGAGATATCATCAATTTTTTCAGAAATAGGTTTTAGCGTTGAAGAAGGACCTGATGTAGAAAATGAATATAATAATTTTACAGCTTTAAATACCCCTGATAATCATCCAGCTAGAGATATGCACGACACTTTTTATCTAGATGATAATAAAGAATATTTATTAAGAACCCACACATCTCCTGTTCAAGTTCGAACAATGTTAAAAGGAAAACCACCTTTTAAAATAATAGCTCCGGGTAGGACTTATAGATCAGATAGTGACCAAACACATGCACCAATGTTTCACCAAGTTGAAGGTCTTCATATAGATAAAAATATAAATATGGGCCATTTAAAAGGTTGTTTAAATTATTTTATAAAAGAATTTTTTGAAGTTGATAAAATAAAAATGAGATTTAGACCAAGCCATTTTCCTTTTACTGAACCATCAGCTGAAGTAGACATAGGATATAAAATCAAAGATGGAAAAATAGTTATTGGCGAAGGTGATAAATGGTTAGAAATTCTAGGTTGTGGGATGGTCCATCCAAATGTTCTTAGAAATGTAAAGGTAGATCCATTAAAATATCAAGGTTATGCATTTGGAATTGGAATAGATAGATTAGCTATGCTCAAGTATGGAATTAATGACCTAAGATCTTTTTTTGAAACAGATTATAGGTGGTTAAATCATTTTGGATTTGATCCATTGGATGTTCCTTCAAGCTACAGAGGTTTAAGCAGATGAAGTTTACAATAGACTGGCTTAAAGAACATTTAGATACTTATTATGATGACAATAAAATTGTTAATAAATTAACCAATATTGGCCTTGAAGTAGAGAGTTTTCAGAGTCAATTATCAGAATTAGATAATTTTATTGTTGCAAAAATATTAAATGCAGAAAAGCATCCAAATGCAGATAGACTTAAAGTATGCGAAGTAGATATTGGAAAGAATGAAGTAGTAAAAGTTGTTTGTGGAGCTGCAAATGCAAAAAAAAATCTTTTAACAATATATGCTCCTCCAGGATCTATTATTCCAAAAAATCAAATGAAATTATCTATTACTAAAATAAGGGGAGTTACTTCCTATGGAATGCTTTGTTCTGAATCTGAATTAAATTTATCTGATGAAAGTGAAGGTATTACAGAACTTTCTTCAAAAAAATATAATAATCAAATTGGTAAAAAATATTTTAAGAATAATACTTCAAAAATAATAGATCTTTCAATAACTCCAAATAGAGCAGATTGTCTTGGCGTTAGAGGAATTGCTAGAGATTTAGCTGCAGCTGGCACAGGAAAATTAAAGAAATTAACTTTAAAAAAAATAAAAAATTCTGGTCCTCAAAAAATAAATATAAATATTACTAAAGAAAAAAACCAAGGATGTTTAGCTTTTGGAAGTTGCCTAATTAGGGGAGTAAAAAATACAGAAAGTCCTAAGTGGCTAAAAGATAAAATTATAACATTGGGACAAAAACCAATTTCAGCAATAGTTGATATTACAAATTATGTAATGATAGATTTAAATAGACCACTCCACGCATATGATGCAGATAAAATAGATAAAGGAATAATAGTTAGAAATTCAAAAAAAGGAGAAACTTTTAAAGCTTTAGATAATGAAAATTATTCACTTAAAGAAGATATGTGTGTGATATCTGATAATTCTGGAGTTTTGGGTTTGGGAGGAATAATTGGAGGAACTAGATCTGGCACAGAATTTAATACAACAAATATATTATTAGAATCAGCATATTTTGATCCAAGATCAATAAGAAAAACTTCAAAATTATTGAATATAGATACTGACGCAAAATATAGATTTGAAAGAGGAATAGATCCAGAGTCGATTGAGTTAGGCTTATTAAAAGCAGCAGAATTAATAAAGAAAATTTGTGGTGGAGAAATTAGTAAAATTGATATTAAAAAAAATGAAAATTTTAAAAAAAAACAAATTAAGTTTAACATTCCTTTTTTTGAAAAAATTACTGGATTTAAAGTAGTTGATAAAGAGATTATTAAAATTTTATCTGATTTAGGCTTTAAAATAAAAAAGCAGAAGAATCTTTTAAAATTATCTGTACCAACATGGAGACCTGATATTATACAACCAATAGATATAGTTGAGGAGATCGTGAGAATTAAAGGTTATGATCAAATTAAAATTGAAGAACCGGAAAAAGTAAGACTAAAACAAACTTTAAATAAACAACAAAGGTTATTCCATTTTCTTCAACGTTCTATTGCATCCAAAGGATATTTAGAGACAATAACTTGGTCTTTTACTGACTCTAAAATCAATCAATTATTTAATGAGAATAAATCACAATTAAAAATAGTAAATCCAATAAGTTCAGGTTTGGATGTATTAAGAAATTCAATTTTTTCTAACTTAATAGTTTATTTAAAAAATAATCTGGATAGAGGGTTTAAAGATATTTCACTCTTTGAAATTGGTCCAATTTTTACTGGATATAAACCAGGTGATCAAGAAATTGTAATAGCAGCTTTAAGATCAGGTAAATTATCTAGACTTAATTGGCTAGAAAAAGAGAGAACAGTGGATTTGTTTGATGCAAAGAAAGATGTAATCCAAAGTTTAAGTGAGGCTGGTTTTGATCAAAGTAAGCTTTTTATAGATGATAAAACACCTGATTATTTTCATCCAGGTAAATCAGGAGCAATATATCTAAATAAAAATGAGGACAAGCCAGTGGCATATTTTGGAGAAATACATCCAAATATTATAAAAAAGCTTGATATTAAAACTGAGACTTTAGCAATTTTTGAAATTTATCTTGATAATATTAAAAAAACTGAAAAAAAATTAAAAGATCAAAAATCACAATATAAATATTCAGACTATCAAAAATCTGAACGTGATTTTGCATTTGTTTTAGATAAAAATTTTAAAGTTCAAGATCTTACTAAGGTAATATCTGAAATAGATAAAAATTTAATTAAAAGTATTAAAGTGTTTGATATTTATGAGGGAGAAAATATACCAGAAGATAAAAAATCAATTGCTTTAAATGTTACAATACAATCTTCTGAAAAAACCTTAACCGAAAAAGATCTCGAAAAAATTAATAAGCTAATAATTTCTACAGTAGAAAATAAAACTGGTGCAAAAATAAGATCGTAATGACATCATTAGATCACATAAGAAATTTTGCAATTATTGCACATATTGACCATGGTAAGTCTACGATAGCTGATCGTATAATTCATAAATGTGGTGGACTTACAGAAAGAGAAATGAAAGCTCAAGTTTTAGATTCTATGGATATAGAAAGGGAAAGAGGAATAACTATAAAAGCCCAAACAGTAAAGTTAAATTATAAATCTAAAGATGGAAAAAACTATGTTTTAAATATTATAGATACACCTGGTCATGTGGATTTTAGTTATGAAGTTAGTCGATCTTTATATGCATGTGAAGGATCAATATTAATAGTTGATAGTACTCAAGGTGTTGAGGCTCAAACTTTAGCTAATGTTTATCAAGCCTTAGATATTAATCATGAAATAGTACCTGTCCTTAATAAAACAGACTTGGCAGCATCAGATATTGAAAAAACAAAAAAACAAATTGAAGATGTAATTGGGATTGACACTTCTAATGCTATACCATGTTCAGGAAAAACAGGATTTGGAGTCGATGAAATTTTAGAACAAATAATAAAAACTTTACCCTCCTCCAAAAGGCCTTAAAAATGAAATTTTAAAATGTTTATTGGTTGATAGTTGGTATGATTCATATTTAGGAGTAGTTATTTTAGTTAGAGTCATTGATGGAAAAATCTCAAAGAATATGAAAATCAAAATGATGTCATCTAATCAAGAATATACTGTTGAAAAAGTAGGTATTTTTACACCCAAACCCCAAGATGTTGATGAATTAAAATCTGGAGAAATAGGTTATATAATTACTGGTATTAAAAATTTGTCAGATACTAAAGTAGGAGATACTATATGTGAGACTGAAAGACCTTTAAAAGAAGCTTTACCAGGTTTTAAACCAAGTAAACCAGTTGTTTTTTGTGGATTGTTTCCTGTAGATAGCTCTGAATATCAAAAATTAAAGGACGGCCTTGCAAAACTTCAATTAAATGACTCGAGTTTTTCTTACGAGGCAGAGTCTTCTTCAGCTTTAGGTTTAGGTTTTAGGTGTGGTTTTCTTGGTTTATTGCACCTAGAAATTATTACAGAAAGATTAGAAAGGGAATTTGATATAAATCTTCTTACAACTACACCAGGCGTTGTTTATAAAGTTTATTTAAATAATGAAAAAATTATTGATTTACAAAATCCCTCAAGTTTACCAGATCCAACGTTAATAAAGTTTATTGAGGAGCCGTGGATTAAAGCAACAATAATAACACCCGATCAGTATCTTGGATCAATCATCAAATTATGTCAAAATAAAAGGGGAATACAAACCAATTTAAATTATTCAGGTAATAGAGCAGTATTAAATTATGAAATACCATTAAACGAAGTAGTTTTTGATTTTAATGATAGGCTAAAATCAATGACAAGTGGTTATGCTAGTTTTGATTATGAAATTATAGAACATAGAGAAGGAAATCTAGTTAAACTTGGCATTTTAGTAAATGCAGAGCCGGTAGATGCACTTTCAATGATGGTTCACAAGGATTTTGCTCAATCAATTGGCAGAGAGGTCTGTGAAAAATTAAAAGACTTAATTCCAAGACATAACTTTATGATACCTGTTCAGGCAGCAATAGGTGGAAAAATAATAGCCAGAGAAACTATAAAAGGTTTTAAAAAAGATGTTTTAACTAAAATTCATGGTGGTGGTGCTAGAGATCGAAAGAGAAAATTATTGGATAAACAAAAAAAAGGAAAAACTAGATCTAAGCAATTTGGCAAAGTAGAAATACCCCAAGAAGCTTTTATTGGAGTGTTAAAAATTAATAAAGAATAAAATGTCTGAGATAAAGTGGGGTATAATTGGTCTAGGCAATATTGCTTTTGAATTTGCTTCAGCCTTTAAAGAAATAAAAAAAAGGATCCAGAATTTCAAGCTATTAATAGATTTGAAACAGAGGTAAATATGGGAATATTAGAAAAATGGATTAATACAAATGAAAAATAAAATAATAGACTGCATAACTTTTTTTCAAGAAAACTTAATGTTTAAACTTAGATATGAAGTTTTAAAAGATGTAGTTGACCATTTTGTAGTTTGCGAGTCAATTTTTGACCATAAGGGCAGAAATAAAAATTTAAATTTTGACAAAAAACTTATTATAGATCAAAAAATTAAATATATAATTCACAGAAATAGTTTTAACACTTCAGCATCCGTATGGCAGAATCAAGCAGAACAAAGAGAATTCATACTAAATAGCCTTGATTTTGTAGATAGTGAAGACTTAATTTTTTTTTCAGATCCTGATGAAATACCCAATCCTGAAATTTTAAGAAATTTTAAATTAAAAAAAAAATATGGCATTTTTTTTCAAAAATGTTTCAATTATAAATTTAATTTATATAATCCGCACGAGACACCTTGGGAAGGTACAAGAGTGTGTAAAAAGAAAAATCTAAAATCAATTGATTATATGAGGCAAAAAGTTTTGTCTAAAAATCTTAAATATCCATTTTGGAGATTTGATAAAGAAAAAGATTTAGAAATATTTTATGAAGGTGGTTGGCATTTTAATAATATACTAAGTCCTGAACAGATATCATTAAAATTAAAGACATTTGCGCATACTCAATTTGTAGATGACAAATATTCCAATCCAGATGTTATAAAAAAAAAAATAAATGAAAAAATTGATCTTTTTGAAAGAGGTCATAGCTATGAAAAAAAAGATAAAAATGAAATTTTTCCAAATTATTTACTTAAAGAAATAAACAATTATAAAGAATTTTTAATCTAAATTTCATAAATAATTATCTACCATAAAGATGTATACATCATCTCCATTTTTTTGTATCAAAGAAATTTATGAAGTTAAAAACATTTTATAAATTATTTTACAGGCATAGGGTTGTAAAAGCTAATATATTTTTGAAAATTTACATAATTTTAATAATCCCATTTAGATATATAGCTAATTTTCTTTTTTTTAAGAAAAAAATTAATTTAGATGAATATTCAAAAAAAAAAGCTGATTTATATCAAAAGGATTTAAATTATTTATTTGAATATTTTAATAGTGATAAAGGGAATAAATTTTATGATCAATATGTTCAACCTATGAAAAAAAATTCAAAAATAATAATTGATGGTCATGATTATTCAAAATTTTATGAAGATTATTTTAAAATTATTAAAAATAAAAAATTAAATATTTTAGAAATTGGATCATTTTATGGAAATGCATCAGCCGCATTATATTTTTATTTTCAAAAAGCAAATATTTTTTCTGCTGATATTTTTCCAGATTTATTTAGTTATAGTTCAAAAAGAATAAAAAATTTTTACGTAGATTCATCCGAAGAAATATCTATTGAAAAACATATAATAAAATTAAATCAGAGTTTTGATATTATTATTGAAGATGCTTCCCATTCATTTAAAGATCAAATAATTAGTTTGTTTATGTTGTTTCATAAATTAAATCCCGGCGGTATTTTTATAGTTGAAGAGCTTGATTTTCCTGATACCAGAAAAGATATGAATTTAAAAAATGAAAGACCAACCCTTAGAGATATTCTTATTGATATACAAACCAATAAAGATTTTACTAGTAAATTTGTTGACATAAGCCAAAAAGATCTTTTTTTCTCAACATTTGATAAAATAAAAATTTTAAAGGGAAAATTTAATGAATTTGCAATAATTACTAAAAAAAAATAAAATACTTGGAGAGATGGCCGAGTGGTTTAAGGCGCACGCTTGGAAAGTGTGTGTACTGTCAAAGGTACCGTGGGTTCGAATCCCACTCTCTCCGCCAAATTTTGATGAAAAGTAGTAAAAAAATTAATATTTTTGAAAAGTAGTAAAAAAATTAGCAAAACCTTAAATAAGCACTGAAATAGAAAGCTTATTTAAGAAGGTGGTTAGTAAGTATTTTATTAAATTTTTAAAAAATGATATAATTTTTTTTTTTCCAAAAAAAAATAATGACAAAAATGACAAAATCAAAATACCAGGCAGACTCTATAAAGGTTTTAAAAGGCCTAGAGGCAGTAAGAAAAAGACCTGGAATGTATATAGGTGATACTGACGATGGAACAGGCTTACATCATATGGTTTATGAAGTTGTTGATAATTCCATAGATGAAGCTTTAGCTGGATATTGCAAAAATATTGATATTTTTATTAATTTAAATGGAACAGTGACAGTTAAAGATGATGGAAGAGGCATTCCTGTAGATTTGCATAAAGGAGAAAAGAAATCTGCTGCTGAAGTAATAATGACACAACTTCATTCTGGAGGTAAATTTGATCATGATTCTTATAAAGTATCAGGTGGGCTACACGGTGTTGGTGTATCAGTAGTAAACGCATTATCAGAAAGTTTAAAACTTGAAATTTCTAGAGATGGGAAAAAATATATTATAGAATTTAAAAATGGTGATCCAAAATCAAATTTAAAAGCTGTTGGTAATTCAAAAGAAACAGGAACACAAATTACATTTTTACCATCTAAAGAAATTTTTTCATCAATTAAGTTTAATCCAAGTATAATTCAAAAAAGAATGCGTGAACTTGCATTTTTAAATAAAGGAATTAAAATTTCTATTCACGATCTAACTTCAAAAAAAAGTAAAATTATTGTTTTCAAATTTGAAGGTGGAATTTTAGAGTTTGTAAGTTTTCTTGATGAAAAGAGGGAAAAACTAAACAATAAAAATGGAAATCTTTTATTTAAAAAACCAATTTTAATTGAAGGTAAAAAAGATGATGCGGAAATAGAGTGTGCGCTACAATGGAATGCGATGTATGGCGAAGATGTTTATCCTTACACCAATAATGTTTATCAAAAGGATGGAGGAACACACCTTTTGGGTTTTAGAAGCGCCTTAACTAGAGTAATAAATAAGTATGCAAGTGAATTAAATTTATTAAAGAAAAATAAAATTTCTATTTCTGGTGATGATGTTAAAGAAGGTTTAACTTCTGTAATATCAATTAAAATTCCAGATCCTAAATTTTCATCACAAACAAAAGATAAACTTGTTTCTTCACAAGTTAGAAATATTGTAGAAACAATCATCAATGAAAGACTTTCTTTATGGTTTGATCAAAATCCATCTATAGCAAAAGCAATACTTGCTAAAATTATTCAAGCAGCTCAAGCAAGGGATGTTGCTAGGAAAGCAAGAGAAACAGTTCGAAGAAAGGGAGCGCTTGAGCTTACAGGTTTACCTGGAAAATTAGCAGATTGTCAAAATTCAAGTCAAGATGGAACTGAACTTTTTATAGTAGAGGGTGATTCTGCAGGTGGTTCTGCAAAACAAGGAAGAAATAGAGAATTTCAAGCAGTCTTGCCATTAAGAGGAAAAATTTTGAATACATATGTTGATGCAAATGGATCAAAAAAAAATGGAAACAGAAATGAACAAAAAACAAAAGCTTTGTCAAAAATGATTTCTTCAAATGAAATAATGACTTTAATTAACGCTCTTGGCCTAGACCCTAAAGATGAAGAAATTGATCTTAAAGACTTAAGATATGGAAAAATAATTATAATGACTGATGCTGACGTTGATGGTTCACATATTAGAGCTTTGTTATTAACTTTTTTTAATAATAATCCTTTTAATAAATTGATTGCAAATGGTCATATTTATTTAGCACAACCTCCACTCTTTAAAATTAATAAAGGTATGAAGGGTATTTATATCAAAGATGAGAAAGAGCTTGAGAAATATATTATGAGTAATTCAAAAGAATTAAAAAAATTTAAAAAGGGATCAAAAGATTTTGAAAAATATTATTCCATTGAGAAATCTAAATTAAGTATTCAAAGATTTAAAGGACTGGGTGAAATGAATCCTGATGAATTATGGAATACTACCTTAAATCCAGATACTAGAAATTTGTTAAAAGTAGAATATTCAAAGGATTTAAAAAAAGATCAATCTATTATTCACACTTTAATGGGAAATGATGTTGCTTTGAGAAAAGATTTTATAGTTTCAAATGCAATAGATGTGCAAAATCTTGATGTATAATGAAGTTTTCTGAGGCTTCAAATCTTTATTCACTAAACAAATCAACATATATTAATTTAAGATGGATTGCTTATTCAGGTCAACTAACAGCTATTTTATTTGTTCAATTTTTACTTAATTTTAATTTTAACTATCTCCCATGTATTGGAGTCTTATTATTTAGTATTTTGACAAATTTATATTTGCAATTTCGAATTGTAGGAAATCAAATTAGTAATTTTATTTCTACTATATATTTAAGCTTTGATATAATTCAACTTGGACTTCTATTTTTTTTTACTGGAGGAATAACTAATCCATTTATATTCTTAATTATAGTACCAGTAATATTTTCTTCTCAGTACTTAAATATTACAAGTAATATTATACAGGTTATATTTGTAATTTTGACTTTAATTATTTTAAGTTTTTTTTATTACAATTTACCTCACCCATCAGGAGAGCTTCATTTTCATGCGCCAGATTATTATTTGTATGGTATACCAACATCAATAATTATTGGTTTATTTTTTTTAGTATATTTTGGAGTAAAATTTGGACAAGAAAGTAGAATTAGAAATAAAGCTTTTGATAAAATTCAAGAATTGATGGCTAAAGAAAATGAACTTATTTCTTTAGGGGGCCAGGCAGCGGCAGCAGCACATTCACTAGGAACTCCACTTTCTACAATTTTACTGACTGCAAAAGAATTAAAAAAAGAATTTGGAAATAAAAATAAAATTAATAAAGATCTTGATTTATTGGTTAGTCAAAGTAATAGATGCAGTGAAATTTTAAAAAGTTTATCTTTAACTCCAAATATTGATGATGAATTCATAAATTTTGATTATTCAATAAATGATTATATAAATGAAATTGTTAGGTCATTTAAAGAAATAAGTAATAAGATTTTTATTGTAAATTCTGAAAAAAATTTAAATTCAATAAATATAAAAAAATCTTCAGAAATTATTTATGGACTAAGAAATTTTATAGGAAATGCAAATAAATTTAGTAAAAAAAAAATAGAAATTTTTTTAAATAGCAATAATGACATAACTGAAATAACTATTAGAGATGATGGACCAGGTTTTCCTAGAGATTTAATAGATAAACAAAAGTTAGGTGAGCCCTATATTAGGTCAGCCAATGAGATGTATGTTTCGAAACATGGATTAGGACTTGGAACATTTATCGGAAAAACTTTGTTAGAAAAAAACTTTGCTATTATAAATTTCAAAAATTCTTCTTTAAATGGTGGGGCAGAAGTAAATATTAAATGGGAAAATAAATATTTAAAAAATAAATTATAGTAGTTTTAAAAAATTTAATTAAGCTTTGTTTTATTGCTAAATAGAAAACTTAATTGGTCAATCATAACATCACCAAGCTCTTGAACATCTGTTATTTTAATTGCTTTAGAATAATATCTTGAAACATCATGTCCAATTCCTATTGCTAGTATTTCAACATCACTTCTATTTTCTATATATTTTACAGTTCGTTTTAAATGTTTTTCAAGATAATCTCCTGAATTCACAGATAGTGTAGAGTCGTCAACAGGCGCACCATCAGATATTACCATTAATATTTTTCTTTCTTCTTTACGTTTTTTTAATCGACTGAAAGCCCAATTAATTGCTTCTCCATCTATATTTTCTTTTAATATTCCTTCCTTTAGCATTAGACCTAAATTATTTTTTGCCATTCTCCATTGAGTATCTGCACTTTTATAAACTATATGGCGCAGATCATTTAATCTTCCAGGATTTTTGGGTTTATTATTTTTGTTCCAGATTTCTCTAGATTTGCCTCCTTTCCAATTTTTTGTTGTAAATCCAAGTATTTCTACTTTTACAGAACATCTCTCCAATGTTCTTGATAAAATATCGGCACATATTGCTGCTATTGTTATTGGTCTACCCCTCATAGATCCAGAATTATCTATTAAAAGTGTAACTATTGTATCTTTGAATTTTAAATCTTTCTCTTTTTTAAAAGATAGTGAACTATAAGGATCCATTATTATTCTTGTTAATCTTGAAGTATCAAGCAAACCTTCTTCAAGATCGAATTCCCAAGATCTTTTTTGTATTGCTAGTAGCTGTCTTTGAAGTTTATTAGCTAATTTAGTTATTAGATCATGAAAAGTTAAGAGCTGTTGATCCAAGCTTTTTCTTAGTTTTAAAATTTCTTCTTTTTTTTCTAAATTTTCTGCTTTTGATATTTCATCATATTGATTAGTAAAAATTTTATAATCTTGATTTAAAACATCATAATTCATTTTTTGTATAATTTTTTCTGAACTTTGTTTTTCAGAATCCGTATCTACAAGCTGTTCATCTATTTTGTGTTCACTAAAATCATAATCAGAATCTAGACCATTTTGATTTTCATCTTGCTCTTTTTTTTCCTGCTTACCATCAGAATTTTCACTTTCTTCGTTCAAATTTTCACTATTTTGATCATCCATTTGCTTTTGTTCATCTTCTTTTTGATTTTCATCAGAATTATGAAAAACATCGATTTTTTGAAGTATTTCTGAAAATTTCGAATTATATTTTTGCTGATCTTCAACATTCTTTTTTAAAAAATTTAAATCGTCATTCAGATTTTCTTCAAATTCCTTTGACCAAAAGCTCAAAACTTTTTCGCATAAACTATTTAATTTAATATTAAAAAAGTTTTTTAACATGTATAATTCAAATGCTTCTGAAATATTTACATCTTCTTTAGTTTTTAACTGGTCTTTTCTTTTAAAAAATAATTTATTATTATAATTTTCTATAAAATTGCTTTTTACACCTTTTAACATTATTGATCCTAAAATTTCACATCTTATTTTTTCTGATAATTCATACAAAGATTTACAAGATAAATTTTTTGGTGAATTTAGCTTATATATTTCATCGTTAGAAAATTTTTTTCTCAATGCTTTCGAGTCAATTTCAGATCTATATTTAATAAAATCTAGTCTTGTGTTTAGATTATCAAGCTGAAAAAAATCCATATTTTTTGAGCTTTTATTTTTTTTATCTATATTTATTTTGTAATCATCAGAAATGACTTTAGCTGTAGATAAAATTGCCTGTTTAAATTGTTCTTTAAGATTATTTTCTTTGCTCATTTAAGTTTTAATATTTATCATGGATTCAGGCAATTCTTCACCAAAACACCTTTGATAATATTCAGCAATGATATTTTTTTCGGAGTCATCACATTTATTTAAAAATGTTACTCTAAATGCGTAACCAATATCTTTAAAAATTTGTGTATTTTGGCACCAAAAAATCACTGTTCTTGGCGACATAACAGTAGAAATATCTCCAGCGATGAATCCTTTTCTTGTTAAAGATGCAACTTTAATCATATTAGCAACTTTTTCTTTACCTTTTGTATTTTTGAACTCTTTATTTTTTGCCAATACTATTTCCATTTCCTTCTCTAAACTTAAATAATTAAGACTAGTTAAAATATTCCACCTATCCATTTGTGCCGCATTGATTTGATTAACTCCTGAGTATATTCCCTTAGTATCTCCTAATCCCACAGTATTTGCTGTAGCAAATAATCTAAAGTAATTGTTGGGCTTAATTACTTTATTTTTTTCTAATAAAGTTAATCCACCTTCTGCTTCAAGTACTTTTGTTAATAAAAAAGCTACATCTGGTCTCATAGCATCATATTCATCAAATATAAGAGCAACTGGATTTTGAATAGACCAAGGAAGTATACCTTCTTTAAATTCAGTTATTTGTTTTTGATCTTTCATTACTATTGCATCTTTACCCATTAAATCTATTCTACTTATGTGAGAATCAAGATTTACTCTTACGCATGGCCAGTTTAATCGTGCAGCAATTTGAGTAATGTGAGTAGATTTTCCCGTACCATGAAAACCTTGGACCATAACTCTCTTATTAAAATTAAAACCACTTAGTATTGCGATTGTGGTATCTTTATCAAATATGTAATCCTTATCTATTTCGGGTACAAACTCACTTTTTTTTGAAAAAGCATCTACTTCCATATCACTTTCAATTCCAAAAGTTTGGTTTACTGATATTTTTATGTCAGGTTTAATGTTTAAATTTGTCATCACTTTCTTTTCCTATAAGTATTTTTAAGTTGAGTATAAGCTAGTGTAATTACTTTAAGCTTTTCTTCAAACTTTTTATCACCAGCATTAATATCAGGGTGAAATTTTTTCACAAGTTTTTTAAATTTCTTTTGGATTTTGTCCCATTTTAAACCAACTGTTATACCCAAAATACCAAATGCTTTAATATCATTATGATCAAATTTAAATTTTTTAGAACTTTCAAAATAATTTTTATATTTTGAATCATCAAATCCATCATTTAAAGCATTATTCCAAAGGACTTTAAAAAAATTATCAGAAGAACTAAATCCTTGCGTAGGCTTGTGCCAAGTCATATCTGATTTTAAAAAATCAACTACTTCAGTATCATTCATTCCTGCAAAATAATTCCAATTTTTATTAAATTCTTTTACATGCTTTAAACAAAGCAATCTGTAGCTTTTACTATTATCTTTTTCAATTGGAGCCTTATATTCACCTAACTCAAAGCAATTATTCCAATCACAAATTATTTTCATAGTATATAATAATAGCTAATTTTTTATGGATATAAATAGTTTAAATTTAATTATAGAAAAAAAAATTTCTCAAAATATTTCTTGTAAAAAAATAATAATTGAGGATAAAACATATTTACATAAAAATCACAAAAGTCATGAAAAAAATAAATTTCACATTAAGCTAATAATAAAATCTGATGAATTATTAAAAATGAACAGAATAGTCTCAACAAAAAAAATTTATAAAATTTTAGACTATGAACTAAAATATTATATTCATTCAATTGAAGTATTGCTAAATTGATTTTTAGTAAAATTTTTAATATCAGTTACTTTATAAAAGTTTTTAAATTCAGCTTTTCCTATTTTTTTTAATAATACAAGATTAATTTTTTCGTTAATATTTTTTTTATCTATGATCATAAATTTAACAATTTTATTTACATCTTTTTTACCAAAAAATTTATTAAGCTTTAATGATTTATTAAGCTTAAAAATGTGATTTTGAATTGATTTGTATTCTATTTTATTTAATTTTTTTTTTTTTATAACTAAATTCACAGGCACTTATAATTCCTAAAATTACAGCTTCACCATGGTTAAGTTTTTTTGAGTATCCTAAAGTTGCTTCATATGCATGTGCAAAAGTGTGACCAAAGTTTAATAATTTTCTTAAATTTTTTTCCTTCTCGTCTTTTTCAACAATTTCTTTTTTAATTAAGCAACTTTTATAAATTGATCTTTCTATAAATGGACTTTTTAAATTTAAAATTTTAGATACATTTTTATCTAGGTATAAAAAAAATTTTTTACTCGATATTATCGAATGTTTTAATATTTCTCCATAACCACAAATTATTTCTCTTTTTGGAAGTGTTTTCAAAAAATTTATATCCGATATAACTATTGATGGTTGATAAAATGAACCAATTAAATTTTTTCCTCTAGCAGTATTTATACCGACCTTGCCACCCAAGCTGCTGTCTACTTGGGCTAAAAGAGTTGTCGGTATATTTATAAATTTTATTCCTCTTTTAAAAATGCTTGCCGCAAATCCAGATACATCTCCAGTAATTCCACCTCCGATCGATATTATGCAGTCATTTCTATTAAAATTATTTTTTAGTAAAATATTTAAAATAGAATTTATACTTTTTTGATTTTTATTTTTTTCACTTGAAGAAAATTTTACAAAAATAGTTTTATTTCGAATATTTTTTTTTATAGTTTTAATATATTTTTTTGGAATATTTTTATCAAAAATGATTAAATATTTAGATGAATTGATTGAATAAGAATTTAAAATTTTTTTTAAATTATTGATTAGGCCTATGCCAATTAGTATTGGGTAGGAACCATTATTTGTATTTACCAAAATTTTATTTTTTTTCATAAATTTTTAAAATTTTGTTTATTATTTCCTTTTTTGTTAAAGTATCACAATTTATTTTATAGTCTGCTTTAGAATAAATTTTTGATCTATTATTTATAAGTTTAATTAAATCTTTTTCCTTTAATAAGTAAGCTTTTGGCCTTCTTTTGCTATTTTTGATTCTTGGGATTAAAGTTTCTTCACTGCACTTTAACCATACAGATATACAATTATTTTTTATTTTTTCTCTAATTTTATTATTTAAAAATGCACCACCACCAATATCAATTATATTATTAGAAAATTTAAGAGAATTTAATACAATTTTTTCTTCAATTTTTCTGAAAAAATCTTCTCCTTTTTTTTGAAAAATTTCATTAATTTTTAATTTAGTTTCTTTTTCAATTAATTTATCAGTATCAAATACGTTTTGATTGGTTATATCTGATAACAGTCTACTAATAGTAGATTTTCCAGACCCCATCATGCCTATTAAAACTAGGTTTTTTTTCATTTCATAAATTTCTATATTGAAAAAACACAAATATGTCTTAATTTGAAATTAATAAATGTTATATGCAATTTCAAAGAAAAAGCAATATTGGTAAATCAAATTTTTTGATAAAATTACTTATCAAGGTAGCTTTGATAATTTTTTTATTTTTTACTATATTAATTTTGGTAGATCAATTAAATTTTCCATCTCCTAATAAAAAAATTCAAAAAATAATTCCAAATGCAAATCTTAAGATTATTAAATAAAAAATTTATAATATTTTTTTTTTTATTTTTTACTGCCGCTGTCTCAAATGAGCCAGTTGATATATGGAATATAGATAAAAAAGATAATAAAAATAAAAATAATTTTGATGGTACATTAAAAAAGAAAGATAAAAAAAATTCAATCTCTACTGATATAAAAAATGAAACAGTTATTTCAATTACAGAAGAAAATAATTTAAATTTAGATAAAAATTATTTGGTAGGTATTTATGACCCTAGTGATAATGATTTATCAATAAATATGTGGGAGCTTTCAGATGGTGAAAAAATAACAAAAATAATAAAAAAAATTAAAAAGTTAAATTTATCTGAGGATGCAAAAGAAATCTATAATTATGTAATTTTAACCAATTCTTTTCCACCAAAAAAAAATTTTAGTAAGGAAGAGTTTTTAAAAATTAAAATAGACTGGTTAATTAAAAACGGTGATTTAGAACTAATAAAAGATTTTGTTATTAAAAATAAAAAAGAAAAAATAGATACTAGACTTTTAAAATATTATTTAGATCAAAATTTATCAATGGCAGATTTAGAAAATGCATGTAAATTATTTTCTTTTTTAGAAGGTTTTTCAGATGATGACTATGTATTTAAATATAAAATTTATTGTTTAATTAATGAAAAAAAAAATGAATTAGCACAACTTCAATTTGATTTAATAAAAGAAGATGGTTTTAAAGATATTTTTTTCGAAGAAAAATTTAGTTTTATAATGGGTTATAGTGAAAAAAACGATTTAAAAACTTCTGAAAAAAATCTTTTAGATTTTCATCTTTCTCATCTTACAAGTAATGATTTTAAGTATGTAACTAATGAAAATACTGATAAGATTATATGGAGATATTTATCTTCATTTAACTTATTAGAAAATTTAGATGAAATTGATATTGAAGATTCTGAAAAAATTATTTCTATTGAAAAAGCCACTAATAATGGAAATTATTTAGAGAAAGATTTATTAAATTTGTACACCAGATACAGATTTAGCATTAATCAATTAATTACAGTTCTTGAGTCATATAAAATGTTACCAGGACATGAAAGTAGGGCTTTACTCTATCAAGGTTTTTTAATTTCTAAAGATGTAAAATCTAAAATTGAATTAATTAAAATTTTAAAAGAACAATTTAATAAAGATGATATTGGGAATGCTTTCAACAATGAGCTAGTTAGAATTCTTGAAGAACTTGATGAAAAAGAAATACCTTCAAATTATTCTGATTTTTATAATTATCATTTAGCAGATAAAAAAAATAGTAATAAAAAAATAAAATTTAATAACAAAATAATTCATCAATCAAAGTTACTAAATTATTTTTCAGATGATATAGATAGTGAAAAAATAGAAAAAGAACTAGAAAAAAAATTAAAAAAAATAAAAAAAAATAAAAAATATTATTTTTCTACCAAAGATATAATTTTAATTGAGTCATTAATTTCTGATGGAATTAAAATTTCTGATAAATATTCTTCAATGCTTGAATTGTATAATTCTAATATACCAACAGATATAGAAGTAATGATAAATGATGGTGAAATGGCAATGATTTTACTCAGATTGGTTGAAATTATTGGAGAAGATGATTTAAATAATTTAGGCTCAGAATCTCTATATTTTATACTTAGTACTTTAAATAAACTAAATATTGATAAAATAAGAAATAATATAATTCTTAAAACCTTTCCTTTAAAAGTATAATAATTATAATAAAATAACTTAACACTATGGGCATAAGAAAGATTTTAACTGAACCTGATAAAATATTAAGACAAGTTTCTAAATCAGTAGAAGTTGTTGGGAATGAAGAACAGGATTTAATGAGAGATATGTTAGATACAATGTATGATGCGAAAGGAATAGGACTGGCCGCGATACAAGTTGGTGTTCCAAAAAGAATAATAGTAATAGACTTAAATAAAGATGAAAAAAAAAATCCAATGTATTTTGTAAATCCAATAATTAAACAAAAAAATTCAGTAAATTCAATTTATGAAGAAGGATGTTTATCTGTACCAAATCAATTTGCAGAGATTGAAAGACCAAATGAGTGTGAAGTAGAATATTTGGACTTTAATGGAAAAAAACAACTTTTAAAAGCTGAAGGCTTACTTGCAACTTGCATTCAACATGAGATGGATCATTTGGAAGGAATTCTTTTTATCGATTACTTATCAAAATTAAAAAAATCTATAATATTAAAAAAACTTTCTAAAAATAAGCCTGATAGAATAGTTGTTTAGCCATGTTAAGAAAAATTGTTTTTATGGGCACATCTAATTTTGCTGTTCATATTTTAAAGTCACTTTATCAAAATGGATATCCAATCTCTACTGTTTACACTCAACCACCTAAAAAATCTAACAGAGGTTTAAAATTAGCTAAGTCACCGATAAATTTATTTTCTGAAAATATAAGCTTATATGTGAGAACTCCTCAATCTTTAAAAAATAATAAGGAAGAAGAATTATATCTCACTGAATTACAGCCAGATATTATTTTGGTAATTTCATTTGGGCAGATCATCCCTAAAAATCTTTTAAATATTCCAAAGCATGGATTCTTAAATGTTCATGCTTCTTTACTCCCAAAATGGAGAGGAGCGGCACCTATTCAAAGATCAATAATGAATTTAGATAAAGAAACAGGGATTAGCATTATGAGAATAAACGAAAATCTAGATGAGGGTCCAGTTTGCAATCAATACTCTTTAAAAATTTCAGAAGAAATGAATTCAGAAGAATTGTCTGAAAATTTATCATTAATAGCTTCAGAAAAGATTTTAGATATTTTAGATAATATTGATGATGGTAATGTAGAATTTAAAGATCAAGATCATTCAAAAGCAACCTATGCAAAAAAAATTCAAAAAACAGAAGGAAAAATTGATTGGAATGAAAATGCAGAAAAAATAATTGGAAAAATAAATGGACTTTATCCATATCCAGGCGCTTTTTTTTCATTTAATGGAGAAAGATATAAAATATTAAAAGCGGAAAAGTCGAGCACAACAGGAAAACCTGGGGATGTAGTAAGTGAAAATTTTGAGGTATGTTGTGGAGAAGGCTCAGTAAAAGTATTAAGTATTCAGCGAGAAGGCAAAAGAGTTCAGCAAATAAATGAATTTTTACTTGGTACTCAAATTAAAAAAGGTACCAATATTGCTTAATGTATAGATATCAAATTTTGATTGAATATGTCGGAACCTCTTTCATAGGTTGGCAAGTACAAAAAAAAGGAAATTCTGTTCAAAAAATAAGTCAATCAACCTTATCAAAATTATTGAAGCAAAAAATTATTTTATATTCTGCAGGGCGTACTGATCGTGAAGTTCACGCAAATGGACAATCAGCTCATTTTGATGTTAAAAATAAAATACAAAATATAGATAAAATGATTAAATCTCTAAATTTTTTTTTATGTCCAAAAAAAATTTCTATAATTAATATTATTAAAAGAAATAAAAATTTTCACGCAAGATATTCTGCAAAAGAAAGAGTATATAAATATTTTATTATTAACCGTTTAGCTACACCTGTCATAGAAAATGAAAGAGCATGGCATATAAGAAAGAAACTAGATATTAAATTATTAAAAGAAGGGGCTAAAAAATTAGTAGGGACACATGACTTTAGTACAATGAGAGCAACAAATTGCTACGCTAAAAGTCCTATAAAAAAAATTAATAAAATAACTATAAAAAATGCAAATAGTAAAATTGAAATTGAATTTAGATCAAAATCTTTTTTAAGAAATCAAGTTAGATCAATGGTTGGATGTTTAAAATATTTAGCGGAAAAAAAATGGAATATTAAAAAATTTGAAAATGTTTTAAAATCAAAAAAAAGAAAAAATTGTGCACCACCAGCACCAGCTTGTGGATTATACCTTGAAAAAGTTATCTACTAATTCTTGAATTTTTCCTGAATTTTTTGTTAATTCTCCAACGGCTTTCTGTTCTAACGATGAAACCACAGCAATTAATAGATTTACACTTACAAGGAAACTGTTTGTAATCAGAATCATAACCAAAACCATAGTCACAAGTTATTTCCTCACCTTTTTTAATTTCTTTATTTGCAATAACCCAAATTTTTAAACCTGTTCCATCATATTCGCTATTATTTGAACAAGAATGATTGATCAAGCGTGCAGTATTCCATGGGACATCTCCATCTAAATCATATCTTTTATTTAAATTAAACAAATAAATTGGTTTTGAATTATTAAACTTATCAGAATTTTCAGTTTGTTTTTTTGTAATAATATTTCCTACGTATTCAATGATTTTAGTTCCCACTTTAATATTCTTAGTTGCGTAAAGACCTCGCCCATTTTTATCTATATTTGATTTTTTTATTTTATATAAACCCATTGTTTCTATTTATGATAATTTTTGAAAATCTCAATTAAATTCTAAAAGTGCGTTAACATGTTCATTGGCACTTTCAGCTAGAGCATTCAGATCATATCCACCTTCAAGAATAGATACCACTTTTCCGTTACAAAACTGTTTTGTAGATTCCAAAACTCTTCTGGTTATCTCATAATAGTCTTTAGATTCTAAATTCATCTGACAGAGAGGGTCTGCCCGGTGCGAATCGAATCCCGCTGACATTAATATAAATTCTGGTCTAAACTCTTTCAATCTTTTTAGCATATGTTCATATGCATCGAAATATTCTCTAGAGTTTGTACCAGCAGGCAAAGGAATATTAAGAGCATTATTATGATCACCTTTTTCATACTCTGTTCCGCCTCCTGGATAATATGGATATTGATGTAAGCTTGAGAAAAAAACATTCTTATTTGACTTAAGAATATCATAAGTTCCATTTCCAAAATGACAATCCCAATCTATCACTGCAACTTTTTTATATTTGTATTTAGAAATTAGATAATTTGCAGCGACACCAATATTATTTATTACACAAAACCCCATTGCTTTACTTTTTTCTGCATGATGACCTGGTGGTCTGGTGACACAATGAGCAGCATTGAAGTCTTTATTTTCAACTCCGTCGATTGCTGCAATTATTGAGCCAACTGCATCAAATGTTGCATCTTTGCTACCAGGCGAAACAACTGTATCACCATCTAAAAATACCAATCCTTTATCTGGAAAAGCATTTTTAACTGTATCTACATAACTAGAAGAATGCGCTTGTTTTATAATGTCTTTATCGAAAGTAACTGGATTTTTCCAAATTAACTTTTTATTTTTTTTTAATGTTTCAAGTATTGACGTGACCCTCGAGATACTCTCAGGATGTCCAGGACCAGTATTGTGATTTAAAGAAGATTTAGATGTAATTATTGCTGTTTTCATTAAAAATAATTTTCTAAAATATTATAGTATATTTTAGTCAATTTTTTCAAATCTGAAATTGACGTTCTTTCGTCAACCATGTGAATGGTACTATTTCTTAATCCCAGCTCTAATCTTGGGATCGAACCTAAAAATCTACTATCACTTGTACCACCTCTACAATTTAATTTTGCTGAATTGCCTGTAACTTTTTTAACAATTTTTTTAACCATATAAATTTCCTTATTTGGTTTAGTGTAAAAAGCTTCACCACTCACCCTATATTCTATTTTTGTTTTACATTTTTCTTTTTTTGTAATTGCATTAATTATTTTATTTAGTTTCTTTTTTAAAGAAGATGATTTGTGTTTTGAGTTAAATCTCACATTAAATTTTGCACTAGCATATTGAGGTACTACGTTTTCAGATAAATTATCTACGTTTATTTTTGTAAATTCTAAATTAGATGGAGGCATAAATTTAGTACCATTATCTAAAGGTGAACTTTTTAATTTTGCTATTATTTTAGCTAAGGCTGTACATGGGTTTATATATGAATTCGTGAATGCCGAGTGACCACTTTTGCCATAGACATTTATTATTCCATTCATAGAACCACGTCTTCCAATTCTGATTTCATCTCCAACTGATTTATTTGAAGATGGTTCTCCCACAACTGAAAAATCTATTTTTTCTCCTCTTTTTCTAAGGTATTTCATAACCGCTGGACAGCCGTAACCTGTTGTTTCTTCGTCAGCTGAAATTATAATTGAAATCGATCCTTTAAATTTCTTATTTTTAATAAAATTACTAACTGCGCTTATCCAACAAGCTACACCACCTTTCATATCTTGAGATCCTC
>JBJLDM010000025.1:0-36909 GCA_045567135.1 Candidatus Pelagibacter sp. | reverse complement strand
ACTTAACACTTAAAGAATTTACATCTTATTATGGATCAGAATTTTCACATGTAGATTACCCAATACTTGTACAAACTCTTTCTGCATCTCTAGCAACTTTAATAGGACATTGGAATGAAATATTTCCTAAGTTTTCAAACGTTATTATGGCATTGCCTGCTTTATTAATATTTACAAATGTTATTAAAAGCAATTTATCGAAGTTGGCTCTTTTTTTAATTATTTTTTTTATTTATGAAAAAACATTAATAAATGGTTATATGGACGCACTATTATCACTATATGCATGTGCATCACTAATATTATTAATTGAATACTCTTATTTAAAAGAACTTAATATCAAACATATTACAAAGCTATTTTTGTATTTTATGACTTTAACAATGATTAAAATAGAAGGTATAGGAATTTTAGGATGTTTATTATTTAGTTATATTTTTATTAATTATAAAGATAACTTTAGGGTTAATTATAAAATAGTTCTTACGTTTTTAGTGAGTCTAATCCCTATTATTTTATGGAAATTTTATATTTTTGATAAAAATGTTGTATCCTCAAGTTCATTAATGATTTCTGGTGGAGAGAGATTTTTTGAAAATCTTGTAAATTTCAAATTTTTGATAGAACTTTTTAAGGGAATTTTTTTAAATAAACAGATGTTTATTGCAATAATAATTTTTTTACTTTCTATCTCCAAATATATTTCTTTAAATAAAAAAACCATTCAAATTACTCTAAATAAAATTTTACTAAAAAAAAGGGCACTATTTACAATTATTACTTTATCAACCTACTTTATTTTGTTATTATTAATTTTTATATCATCAGAGGGATCTTTAAGTAATGTGCAAGAAATACAATTTGCGATGGCAAAATCATCATCAGATAGACTTTTTTTACCAATACATTCTATGTTGATTTTGTGCGCAATTTATCTTAATGAGGAAAAAAAACCTAATTATGAAGATAAACTTAAAAAGAATTAATCGACCAATAAAGATCAATCAAAAAAAATTTTTTGATCAGAGAGGTTATTTTCAAGAAATTTATCTTAGAAAATATTTTAATTTAAATATTAAATTCACAGCTGTAGCAAAATCAAAAAAAAATGTAATAAGAGGATTGCATTTTCAAATAAAAAACCAACAAACAAAATTATTACATGTAGTGGAAGGGAAGATTATTGATGTAGCTATAAACTTAAAAAAAAATTCTCCAAACTTTGGTAAGGTGTCAAAATTTATTCTAAATGATGGTGATATGCTTTTCATACCCAAGCATTATGGACATGGCTACGAATGTTTAAGTAACAAATGTAGCGTTTTGTACCATTTGGAGAAATACCGAGATGCGAGATATGAGTCGGGTATTAATTGTAGTGATAAAAAAGTAAAATCTAAATGGGTCACCAAAAAACCAATTTTATCTAAAAGAGATCAATCGCTAATTAGTTTTCAACAATTTAAAATAAAGTATAAAACACTTTAATTTTTTTTATTAAGAGCGTTAATAAATTTTATTGGTTTTTTTACAATTTTTATTAAATAAAGAAAATAAACAAATAATTTATTCTGTTTATTATCAATTCTAATTTGATTTAAATCTTTTAAATGTTTGATATAATTTATTTTTGATGAAAAGCCATCTTTTCCAAATACACCTAAAATTTCTTCTTTTTTTGTTGATTTTCCTTGAAGTTTAAAATTCACAATCATTTTATAAAAGAAATCTAAATCAGCACTCAGATATTTAGTATTATAAAACCCCACCTCTTTATGCTTTTTAGTTTTTATAAAAAATCCAACTGAGTGAGAAGTATAAAATCTAAAACTCCATTTAATAATAGAAGGATTGTAGCCATGCATTAGTTTATATTTTTTTACTGTTCCGAATAAAAAATCAATATTTTGATTTTCAAAATATTTATTTACAATTTTTAAAGAATTTTCATAGTAAAAATCATCTGCATTGATAAAGCCTAAAATTTCACCTTTAGCTAATTTTATTCCTTTATTCATAGCATCCCAAATACCATTATCATCCTCAGATACTATTAAAGAAATTTTATTACTGTATTTATCTATAATTTTTTTTGTATTATCAGTAGAATTTCCATCAATAATTATATATTGAATGTTTTTATAATTTTGATTTAAGACACTTTTTATACATTTTTCAATAGTGGTCTCTGCATTTTTTGCCACAGTAATAATTGATATTAAATATTCTTTACTCATTTATAAAAAATTTTATATCCTTTTAAATATTTTTGAATAAATTTTTGCATGATTGTTTTTATCAAACCTATAAAGTTTTTTTTGTGCAAATTTAATTTTTTTCCTCAATAATTTCATATTTTTAAAATGTTTAACAATTTTGTAAGAAAGTTCATTATAATCTGAAACTTTAAATAAATCTCCACCTTTTCCATTTAAAAGAATTTCAGATGGTCCCGAATTACAGTTTGAAGAAATAGTTGGAATACCAAGAGTTATAGCTTCAACAAGTATATTTCCCATTCCTTCATATTTTGAAGATAAAATTAATAAATCTGATTTTTTTATATATGGATAAGGATTGTTTAATTTTTTAAAAATTATAATTTTTTTTGCTATATTCAGTTTTTTACTTAGTTTTAATATATTGTTATATTCAGGACCATAACCGATTAAAATTAATTTTAAATTATTTATTTTTTCAGATGCTAATTTAAAAGCCATTAAAGTTGTGTAGTGATCTTTTCTTTTAGTAAATCTTGATACATTAATAATGTATTTGTATTTTTTTTTAAGTTTAATTTTTTTGTTTGCTTTTTTTATTATAGATTTATCGTAACCAGGACTGTAAATTGTTTTAACTTTAATATTACAATAATGACTTAAGTCAGAACTTAGTTTTTTACTTATGCCTACTATTAAATCAGCATTTCTATAAGTTATTTTAATCAATTTTTTAATTATAATTTTTTTTAACTTTTCAAAAATATTTTGAGTATGATTGAGTTCATCTAAATGATTTCTATCGATAAAAATTTTTTTTACATTGTTTAAGTTGATAAGTGAAAAGGAAGTGATGATGTTTGCAAAATTTTGATTTGAAAAAATTATTACTTTACTAAAATTTTTTGATAGATAAAAATTTTTAACAATTTGTCTAAGTTTATTTATAGAAAATAAAGCTCTATTAGATTTAATTTTTATAAATTCAACTTTTTTTTTTAAATCTTTTTTTAGAAAACTTTCATTTAAAGAAACAAAAGTAATTGAAAATAATTTGGGATCTAGTTGCTCAATAAGTCTTTTTAATGAATTATCAGCACCCCCAACATGCGAATATGGATGAAAAATTATTAATTTTATTTTTTTCATTTCAATAAAATATTCAATGTGAAAAAATTAATATATACATATAAATTATAAATAAATATGAAAAAAATATTTTATTGGTCACCACATATCTCTAAAGTAGCCACAATAAAAAATGTTGTAAATTCTGCTATCTCATTAAAAAAATTTAATAAAGAAAAAATAGATGTTTCAATTTTAGATGTCATTGGTGAGTGGAACGGTCATAAAGATGAATTTGAATCAAAAAAGATAAATTATATAAAATTTTCAGGTTTTGAAATTTCAAAATTATTACCAGTATCAGGTTATTTAACATCGAGAATTATTTATTTTGCTGTTTTGGTTGCTAAAATATTTAAATTAAAAAAGTTAATTGATAAAGAAAAACCCAATTATTTAATTATTCACTTAATTACCGTTGTTCCATTATTGTTACTTTATCTATTTTCGTTTGATACTAAATTTATTTTAAGAATTTCTGGATTACCTAAATTGACGTTTTTTAGAATTTTTTTTTGGAAAAAAATTTCTAACAAGATTTATATGGTCACTTGTCCTTCAGAGGAAACAAAAAAAGATCTTATGAAATTTAATATTTTTCCAGAAGAAAAATTAAAAGTTATCTATGATCCAATTCTTGAGATTAAAGAAATTCATAGAAAATTAAATTATCAAATAGAAAAAAATTTACTTAATAATAAAAATTATTTTTTAAATATAGGTAGGTTAACTAAACAAAAAAACCAAGCATTGCTAATTAATGTTTTTTCAAAGTTATTAAAAAATAATAATAATTTATATTTATATATTGCTGGAGATGGAGAAAAAAAAAAAATATTAAAAAAAATGATTGTTGACAGACAAGTTCAAAATAATGTTTTTTTACTTGGATATTGTGAAAATGTTTTTCCTTTAATAAAAAATTCATCAGCTGTTATAAGCACTTCTTTATGGGAGGATCCAGGTGCAGTGATGGTAGAGTCTGCTTATTGTAATAAATTGGTAATATCTAGTAATTGCCCAAATGGACCAAAAGAATTTCTGCAATATGGTGAATGTGGATACTTATTTAAAAATAATGATCCAATTGATTTAGAAAATAAAATAAATCAATTTTTAAATGAAAACGAAAATGTTAAATTTAAAAAAGCAGTTATTTCAAAAAAAAAATCAAAAATGTATTCTTTATTTCGCCACTATCAAAAGTTAAATAAAATTTTAGTTTAATATAATGTATTTTATATTTTTTTTTTTAATTATAGTTTTTTTGTTAATACTCTTTTCAAAGAAGTATAATTTGTTTGTTGATTACAAAAAAGAAAAACACAAAAGATTTGCAACAAATTTAAAAAGTTATTCAATAGGAGGAATTTTATTGATTACTTTTTTTATATATAGTCTTATTTTAAATGAAAAAAATTATTTATTATTTTTTTTTCTTTTTTCTATTTTTTTAATTGGGTTATTTTCGGATTTAAAAAAACTTAATAGTGTAAATTTAAGATTTTTTTTACAAATTATTGTAATAGTTTTTTTTGTTTTTTTTTTAGATTTAAAAATTATTTACACAAAAATTGATTTGTTTGACTCTATTTTACAAAATAATATTTTAATAAATATTATTTTTACAACTTTTTGTTTATTAATACTAATAAATGGGGGAAATTTTATCGATGGACTTAACGGTCTAATTTTAAAATATAATATAATAATTTATGTAACGCTATTTTTTATGTTAGGTGATAATTTTTCTTATTTAGAAAAAGAATTTTTACAAAATGTAATCTTAGTTCTATTGATAATTTTATCTTTAAACATAAGGGGATTTTTGTATATGGGTGATTCAGGTGCATATTTATTATCACTTTTCACAGGTATTTATTTAATAAATTTATCAAGTGCAAACATCTTTATTTCTCCATATTTTATCATTCTTTTATTATGGTATCCATGTTTTGAGCTATTATTTTCCATGATAAGACGATCTTTAAAAGCAATGAAAACTTATAAACCAGATAATTTTCATCTGCATCAATTAATTTATACTTTCGTTAAAATTAAATTAAATTTAAAAAATAATTTAATTGTTCATTTTTTTACTTCATTAGCTATAAATTTATATAATCTAGTAATTTTCTTAATAGCATTAAATTACAGGTATGATTCAAAAATTATAATTTATTTAATTCTATTTAACTTAATTATTTATGCTTCTTTTTATAAAATTTTGTACAAAATCTATAAAATAAAAAAATAAATGGAACTTATTAAATTTATAACTACCTATTCAATTTTAACTTTATCAATAATTGGTTATGGATTTTTTTTTTCCAACTATTTTACCAAATTTAATAATATAAATTTATCCAATATATCTATTGGCAAGATAGGTTTATTTGGTATTTTCTTACATTTATTTCATATTTAACAAACATAATCTTAGCACATAGTAATTACCATAATTTGATAATTCATTTGATTGGGATTCTAAGTTTTTTATTTTTCTTTAAAAAAAATTATAAAAAAATAAAATTAAAATATTTTTTTTTAGCATATTTAATTTCTTTTTTTGCAATTTTTTATTTTAAAAGTCATGATGATTTCTCTTATTATCATTTTAGTTTCATAGAAAATATTACTAGAAATAAAATTGAGTTTGGGTTAGGTCACTTTAATTATGCTTTTAGTCATGTTTCATCACTATTTTATTTTAATTCACTTTTTAAAACTTATTTTACTGGTCATTATTTTTATCAGATAGGACAATTAAGTATTATGATTTTAGCAAATACAATATTGCTAGAAAATATATTTAATAGGTCAAAAAATTCAAAATTAGATTTAATATTTTTTGTCTCATTATTTTGTATTTTTTTTATAAATGTTTTTTTCTATAGACTGGCAGAACATGGAACAGATAGATCTGCTCAAATACTTTTTTTTCTTTGCGTAATAATTGTAATTGATATTTTGCAATCAAAAAATACTTTAAATAAAAGTATAGAAGTTTTACTTATAACATTTACTTTAATTATAACGATCAAATCTTTTTATATATTGTATTCAGTGATACTCTTTTTTGTTTATTTTAAATTTTATAAATTAAAAAACTTCCAAGAATTTCTTAGTATATTTCCAATAATTTATATGTGCATTTTTATGTTTGCTTTAATGCTAATCTATAATATTGCAAATTCTGGATGCTTGTTATACCCCGTTGAAATAACTTGTTCTGATAATCTGATTTGGAGCTATGGAAAAGAAAAAGTAATAGATTATATGAATTGGTATGAGTTGTGGTCAAAAGCGGGCGCAACTCCAAATCTTAGAGTTGAAAATCCACAAGAATATTTAACTGGATTAAATTGGGTCGGAAATTGGCTTGATGCTTATTTTTTTAATAAAGTTTCAGATTATCTTCTTGGGATAATAGTTACAATTATAATAACTGTATCATTTTTTAATTTGAAGAAGTTATCATTAGCTAGTTTTGAGAAATTTAAATTTCTATATATGATAATTTTTATATTATTTTTAGAATGGTTTTTGCAACATCCAAGTTTAAGATATGGGGGATATGTTTTAATTTATTTACTTTTGATTTTTCCCATCTCTTTAGTTCTATCAAACCAAAATTTCATATTTTTTAAAAAAATTAAATCGATTTATACAATATTATTGATAGCTTTAATCATATTTGCAGGAAGAAATATAAATAGACTAAATAACGAGCATAAAGTTTATAACTATAATTTATTTAAAAATCCCCATTATAGAATAGGTGATAATTTTACTTCTATGCAAGACAATAGAAAAAAAATGCTAAATGAAACAGATAATTGTACAAAAATTAATACCACAGGAAATATAAGTTGTAAAAAAATTTATGGATACAATTTATATTTTATTAATAAAAAATAATTAAATTTTTTTTTTTATTGAATTAAAACTTAATATAAAAAGACAAAATAGGGATTTGAAAAAATTAAATTTTTCATATTTGTAATAAACTCTAAATCCATCTAGAATTTTTTGAAAAAAATTAGATGATAAAGAATTTTTTACACTGTTCCAGACAACTAAAGTTTCATTCAAATTGTGAGCATAAACACCTTTTTTTAAAATTTTAAGCCATGCAACGTAGTCCTCTTTTGTTTTGAGACTTGGAAATAATTCTTTTTCAGTAATTTTTTTTCTAATTAAAACAGTGGAAAGGCCTATATCGCATGATTTAATTAAGTCATTATAACTAAACTTATTTTTTGAACTTATAATTGTAATAGATTTTTTTTCAGATATTTTTTTTTCATAATTGCAAAAAGTAAAATCTAAATTATTATCATTCATAAAATTTAACTGTTTTTCTAATTTTTGTTTGAACCAGTAATCGTCTGAATCTATAAAAGCGATTATTTCACCAATTGATTGTGATATTCCAATATTTCTAGATATTCCAGCTCCAAAATTTTTATTATTTTTTATTATTTTTAGTTTTGTATTATTTTTGAATTCGTTTTTAATTATTTCTAGATCAGATAAATTAGTATCATCATAAATTAAAACGAGCTCAAAATTTTGAAAAGATTGGTTTAAAACAGAATTGATAGCATTTATTACAAAATTAATTTTTTTATAATAGGGCATTATTACACTTACTAATGGCATATTTTTTAGATATCAGTTAATAAATAGATACTAATATAAATTCTTATTATATTAAATAATAAAAAATTATATGCAAAATTTGACACTAATTATACCAACTAAAAAAGAAGTGGAGTCACTGCCAACTTTTTTAAAGGAAATTGAAAACTATAATTGTAAAAAACTGATAGTTCTTGAAAAGGAAGATATAGAAACAAAAAAAATATTAGAAGAATTTAATAATATCAATATTTTGGAACAAAAAAATAATGGATATGGAAATGCATTGATAGAAGGTATCAATAACGTACAGACAGATTTTTGCTGTATAATTAATGCTGATGGTTCTATGGATCCAAAATATTTAGAAGAAATGAGAAAGTTATGTGAAAATAAAGATTTAATATTTGCATCAAGATACCAAAAACCAGGTGGTGGAAGTGATGATGATGACTTTGTTACAATAATTGGAAATGCGATTTTTACATTTCTTGGCAATTTTTTATTTAAACTGAAAATTTCAGATATTTTATATACTTACATTTTAGGAAGAACATCTTGTTTTAAAAAATTAGATTTAAAAAATTATGATTTTAGAATATGTGTAGAAATACCAATTAAAGCAAAAATTTTAAATATGGAATATTCTTGTATACCCAGCCATGAAAGAGAGAGAATAGGTGGTAAAAAGAAAGTTAATGCAATAAAAGATGGATTGCTTATACTTGGTGAAATTGTTAAATATTTTTATAAAAGTAAAATATAAATTTACAATTTAGCAACTCATGAAAAAAATTGCCTTAATTTTTGGAATTACCGGACAGGATGGTTCATATCTTGCAGAATTTTTGTTAAAAAAAAAATATATTGTACATGGGGTTAAACGAAGATCTTCATCAATAAATACTGGGAGAATAGATCATATTTATCAAGACCCTCATAAAAAAAAAAGAACATTTATTTTACATTATGGAGACATTACTGATTCTTTGTCTGTAACAAGATTAATAAATCAAATTAAGCCTAATGAAATTTATAATTTGGCAGCTCAATCTCATGTACATGTATCATTTGAGTCACCAGAATATACAGCTAATGCTGATGCATTAGGAGCTCTACGAATTTTAGAAGCAATAAGATTTAATAAATTAGAAAAAAAAACAAAGTTTTATCAAGCGGGTACTTCAGAGTTATATGGAAGAAATGATAAGATACCTCAAAATGAAAAAACAATATTTCATCCAGCAAGTCCATATGCTGTAGCTAAACTATATGCTCATTGGATAACAATAAATTATAGAGAAGCCTATAAAATTTTTGCTTGTAACGGAATTTTATTTAATCATGAAAGTCCAAGAAGAGGTGAAACATTTGTTACGCAAAAAATAGTACAAGCATTATGTAAAATTAAAGCAAATAAGCAAAAAACTTTACACTTAGGAAATATGTATTCCAAAAGAGATTGGGGACATGCAAGAGATTATGTTCAAGCAATGTGGTCAATGCTTCAACAAAAAAAACCAGAAGATTTTGTAATAGCTACAGGAAAACAAACTACTGTTAAAAATTTCGTAAATTTAGTTGCAAAACAACTAGAGATTAAGATTTTATGGAAAGGCAAAGGTATTAATGAAAAAGCAGTAGATAAAAATGGGAAAATAATAGTTGCTTGTGATAAAGCTTATTACAGACCTCTAGAGGTGAATACTTTGTTGGGTAATTCAGGAAAAGCTAGAAAAAAATTAAAATGGAATCCAAAAATTAATTTAAATGAATTAATAGCAGAAATGATTGAGCATGAAATGAACAATATTTCTTTTTAATAATCAAATTTTAATGTTTAAATTTTTAGACAATTTATCAAAAGAATAAATAATTGAGATAATTAAATTATGAAAATTTTTTTAGCAGGCCATAAAGGATTAGTCGGTTCAGCAATTTTAAGAAAATTAAAAAAAAAAAATTATAAAAATATTATTATTGCTGATAGAAAAAAATTAGATTTACTGAGTCAAAGCTCTGTTTATAAATTTTTAAAAAAAAATAAACCAGATATAGTTATAATTGCAGCCGCGAAAGTAGGGGGTGTTTTAAATAACAGCAGATATGGTGCAGATTTTATCTATGAAAATTTGCAGATACAAAATAATTTAATTAATGGTAGTTATATCAATAAAATAAGAAAACTTATTTTTCTTGGATCTAGCTGTATATATCCTAAAAATTCCAAACAACCTATAAAAGAAGAATATTTACTTAATGGAAAATTAGAAGAAACAAATGAACCATATGCTATATCTAAAATTGCAGGAGTTAAAATGTGTGAAGCTTTTAATAAACAATATAATACAAATTATTTGTGCTTAATGCCTACAAATACGTATGGTCCAAATGATAATTATGATCTTTTAGACTCACATTTTTTTCCAGCTTTAATTAGAAAAGCATACGAGTGTAAATTAAAAGGTAAAAAAAGTATTGAAGTATGGGGTTCCGGCAAACCATTAAGAGAATTAATATTTGTAGATGATATTGCTGATGCTTGTATTTATTTTATGACAAAAAAAATTAAATATTCTTTAGTAAATATTGGTGTTGGCAAAGATATGACAATTAAAAAATATGTTAATTTTTTATTAAAAAAATTAAATTTAAAAGTTAAAATAAAATTCAATACATCTAGACCTGATGGTGTTTATCGAAAGGTGCTAAACGTCAACAGAGCAAAAAAATTAGGATGGAAAGCTAAAATAAACTTGGACAAAGGTTTTGATATTACTTACAGAGACTTTTTAAAGAAATATTAATGAAAAACAAAGATAATTTACAATTGCTTTTTTATTTTTTTTAAATATAAATCCTTTGCCTGGTGATTATTGCGAAGGTGTAATACCCGATCCCATTCCGAACTCGGAAGTCAAGCCCTTCTGCGCCGATGGTACTTTGTCTTAAGACATGGAAGAGTAGGACGTTGCCAGGCTATAAAAAAATATTTATCATACAAGTAATAAAATAATCAAAATTGTAAACTCTTTTTTTTTTTAGAAAATAATAGAAATCATGTTGACATTTTCTTCTTTTCCAAAAAATCTTAGAAAAAATATTAAGATACATATCTCCTAAATTTCTATCATGTTTTCTTTTAAATGTGATTTGATTTAATTGATTATAAATTTTAAAATTAATTGAACAAAATAAAATTAATTGAACATCAATGGCTAAATATTTCCATTTATATGGTTCAGATTTATTGAAAAAACTTTCTAGAATACTTTTTTTTACTGTTATTGAGCTTGTACCAAAGATTTGTGGCCAATGAATTATCAAGTTTCTAAAAATATTATTTTGTTTGTATTTTTTAATTTCAAAATTTATTTTTTTATCATCTTTATAAAATAAAAAAGGAAAATCTTGATTTATAATAATATCATTACTTTTAATATATTCATTTAAATTGTATAATTTTTTATCTGAGAACTTATCATCAGCATCTAATAAACAAATATAATCTCCTGATGCTTCTTTAAAACCTAGTTCAACTTTATACATTTGGTTAACTTCGGGGTATTTAGAAAATTTCTCTATATGAAAATATTTAAAGTTTTTATGTGATTTAAATTTTTCCAAATTTAATTTTATATCAGATGAATCTACAACTATTACTTCAAAATCCACGTGAGTTTGATTTAAACTTGATAATATGCATTCTTCAATATAATTAGACTGATTGTGGCAATTAATTAATATACTGAACCTCATTTATTAAATTATTTAGTATTTTTATTATTTAAGCAACGATTCTTTTATTGACCAAATAATATTAAATAAGTAAAAGTTCAAAAAAAAATATTATGAAAATCAAAAGTTCTTTAAAATCGTTAAAATCAAGGGATTTAAACTCTAAGCTAGTTAGAAGAAGGGGCAGAGTTTACATAATTAATAAAAAAAATCCTAAGTTTAAAGCTAGACAGAAATAATTTTGCGGGTAACTGTCACAGTTACTTTTTTAACTTTATATAATATTTTACTGTTATAACATTTAAACATGATAATTGCTTCAACTTCAGAAAATAAAGAAACTGAAAAAAGAATAGCTATTACTCCTGATATTACAAAAAAATATATAAATTTAGGATTTCAAATTCAATTAATTGAAAATTATGGAATACACATAGGATTTGATGATTCACAATTTAAGAATGCCGGTGCAAAAATTATTAGTGATGAGAAAGAGCTATTAAAAAATTCGGACATAGTTGTTCAATTAGGTTTGTTAAAAGATAGCCAACGATCAATGATGAAAGAAAATCAGACGCTAATTGGCACATTTAATGTATATCAAAATAAAGATGAAATAAAAAATTTTTCATCAAAAAATATAAATGTTTTTTCTCTAGAATTACTTCCTAGAATTACTAGAGCGCAATCGATGGACATACTTTCATCTCAAGCTAATTTGGCTGGTTATAAAGCTGTAATAGAATCCTTTGCTTTTTTTGAAAAAGCAATACCAATGATGATGACAGCCGCTGGCACAGTACCTGCAGCAAAAGTTTTGGTTGTGGGGGCAGGTGTAGCTGGACTACAAGCTATTGCTACAGCTAAAAGAATGGGAGCAATTGTTTTTGCTACCGATGTAAGAATGGCTTCTAAAGAACAAGTAGAAAGTTTAGGGGGAAAATTTTTAACTGTTGATGGTTCAGAAAATCTTGAAACTGAAGGTGGCTACGCAAAGGAAGCTTCAGATGAATTTAAAAAAAAACAAGAAGAACTTTTAGCAGAAACTTTAAAAAAAATAGATATTGTTATTTGTACTGCTTTAATTCCTGGAAAAAAAGCACCATTAATTATTAAAGAAAATATGATTAATAATATGCAGCCTGGTTCTATAATATATGATTTAGCTGCATCACAGGGCGGTAATACAGCTTTTACAGAGGTTGATAAGATAGTTGATAAAAATCACATTAAAATTATGGGTGAAAAAAATATCCTAAATAAACTTCCAGTTTCAGCATCAAATCTTTACGCTAAAAATTTATTTAATTTTATTTTAAATCTTTATGATAAAGAAAATAAAAGAATAAATATTAATATGGAAGATGAAATAATTAAAAATACATTGGTAAAATAAATTATGGAAATTGACCCTTTTATATTTAGATTGAGCATTTTTATATTATCTATATTTATTGGATATTATGTTGTATGGAGTGTAACTCCTTCACTACACACACCATTAATGTCAGTAACTAATGCTATTTCATCAGTAATTATAGTTGGAGCAATTATAGCATCCTTGGCAGGCAATTCAGAAACCATTTTTAATTCAGCAAATATTTTTGGTTTTTTAGCTATTGTTTTAGCAGCGGTAAATATTTTTGGAGGATTTTTAGTAACACAACGAATGCTCGCAATGTATAAAAAGAAAAAAAAAGATAAATAAATATGTCAGCAAATTTATTAGCAATTTTTTACTTAATTTCGGGCATTTTGTTTATTTTGGCTCTTAGAGGACTTTCATCACCAGAAACATCAAGACAGGGAAATCTTTTTGGAATTATTGGAATGGCAATAGCTATTATAGTTACTTTTATTGCTGTAGGAAATTTTTCAACAGGTTTTTTATACCTTTTAGTTTTTTTATTAATTGGTGGATCACTAGGAGCATTTATTGCCTTCAAGATACCTATGACAGCAATGCCTGAACTTGTAGCCGGATTTCATAGTTTAGTTGGCTTAGCAGCAGTTTTTGTTGCCATATCTGCATTTTTAAATCCTGAAGTTTTTAATTTGGGGTCAGTAGGTAATATTAAAATTGCAAGTTTGATTGAAATGTCTTTAGGGGCATCTATTGGAGCAATAACATTTACTGGATCAATAATAGCTTTTTTAAAACTTCGAGGAATAATGTCGGGGAACCCAATAACTTTTGTTGGACAACATTATTTAAACTTATTTTTAGGTTTATCAGTTGTAGTATTAATTTTTTATCTTTGTAAAATTCAGTCAGCTAACTTTTTTTGGATGATAATTGTAATATCTTTTTTATTAGGAATTCTATTAATAATACCGATTGGTGGAGCAGATATGCCTGTTGTAATTTCAATGTTAAATTCATATTCAGGTTGGGCTGCTGCTGGCATCGGTTTTACTTTAGAAAACACTGCACTAATTATTACTGGTGCTTTGGTTGGATCTTCTGGGGCAATTTTATCATATATTATGTGTAAAGGTATGAACCGTTCTTTCTTTAGTGTAATTTTAGGAGGGTTTGGTGGATCAGATCAATCTTCAATCTCTAAAAGTAAAGAACAAAAACCTGTAAAAAATGGAAATGCAGATGATGCTGCTTTTTTAATGAAAAATGCATCATCAGTAATTATTGTTCCGGGATATGGTATGGCAGTTGCCCAAGCCCAACATGCACTGCGAGAAATGGTAGATGCTCTTAAAAAAAATGGTGTAAAAGTATCATATGCTATCCATCCAGTTGCAGGCAGAATGCCAGGTCATATGAATGTTTTGCTGGCAGAAGCAAATGTGCCATACGATGAAGTATTTGAATTAGAGGAAATAAATAATGATTTTGCAAATTGCGATGTAGCTTATGTAATTGGAGCAAATGATGTTACAAATCCTGTTGCTAAAACAGATCCACAAAGCCCAATTTATGGAATGCCTATTTTGGACGTTGAAAAATCAAAATCAGTTTTATTTGTAAAAAGAAGTTTATCACCTGGTTATGCTGGTATAGATAATGATTTATTTTATAGAGAAAATACTTTAATGTTGTTCGCAGACGCTAAAAAAATGACAGAAGATATTACTAAAAATCTTTAGGATTTAAATTGAAGACAAAAATTTTTTGCGATATTGCAGAACTAAATCAAATTAAAAAATTTTATAAAAAAAAAATAGTTAAAGGCTTTACCACAAATCCAAGTTTAATGAGAAAAGCTGGAGCAAAAGATTACAAAAAATATTCAAAAAGCATTCTCAAAATTTGTTCTACAAAACCGGTATCCTTAGAAGTTTTTGCTGATGATTATGATAATATGAAAAAACAAGCCATGAAAATAAATAATTGGGGAAAAAATGTATATGTTAAAATTCCAGTTGTTAATTCGAAAGGACAATTTACTGGCAAAGTAATAAAGGAGCTTAATAATCTTAATATTAAACTTAATATAACAGCAGTCTATAAAGCTTTTCAGACAAAAAAAATTTTAAAAAAAATTAATAAAAAAACAAAAGTTATTATATCTATATTTGCGGGTAGAGCGGCAGATACTGGGAAAGACCCAGTTCCAGAATTTAAAAAAAGTTTAAAATTAGCAAAAAAATATAAAAATGTAGAAATTCTTTGGGCTAGTGTTAGAGAGCCATATAATTATATCCAAGCTAAAAAACTAAGATGTCATATTATAACTGTTCCACCATTAATAATTGAAAAAATTGAAAAATTTGGAAAATCTTTTGATAAATTAACGTTAGAAACTGTGAGGGCTTTTTTAATTGATAGTAAAAAATCAAAATTTAAAATTTAATAATTTTTATTTATTTATTTTATTTTATATTTCGTTAGTTATTGGTTTTTATTTAGGTGAAGATTTAAATTTTGGCGCAACAGAAGATTGGTTAAGAACAGATTTTCCAGTAATAAAAGATCTTTCTTTGGATTTAAAGAATACACTTTTAAACTATGAAAGTTATGGACATAGGCATTCTCCTGTATATTTGATATTTTTAAGTTTATTAAAAAATTTAGGAATTTCTTACGATGCATTAAGATTCCTTCATTTAAATTTGTCAATCTTATTAATATATTTTTTTTATAAATGTTTAGTCTTAAAATTTAACAATGTAGAAAAAAGTTTATTAATAATTTTATCTCTATCTATATTTTTATCACCAACTTTTAGATCTTTAGCGATTTGGCCAAGCTCAAGAATAGCAGGATTATTTTTTTTTGTATTATCAATATATGAATTTTTAAAATTTCAAAAAACTTATTTAAATATTCATTTACTAAAAAATATTTTTTTTCTAATTGTTTCTTCATACATGAGTCCAAATTTTTCACTATTTGTAATATTTTTTTTTTATCACTATTTAAAAAGAGTAAATATCAAAACTGTAATTTTAATTTTATTATTTTGTACTTTATCTTCTTTGCCAGCATTTTATTATATTTTCGTTTTAGATATCAATTTTTTAACCGCAGGAACCCCAGGAGTTGCAAGTGAACAAGCAGTTGGCTTAAGTTTTAATTTTTCAAATAAAATTTTAATAATAAGTTCTATTGTATTATTTCATTTTATTCCTTTTTTGATAAATAAAGAATTTATAAAGGATTTTATAAAATCATTAAAAAAAAATGTAATTTATGTAGTAGCCTTTTTTACTATTAATTTGATATTTTTTGATTATCTACCAAGATTTACCGGAGGTGGATTTTTTTTTCAAATTTCAAATTATTTAATAAATAACAATTTAATTTTCTATTTTTTTAGCTTTTTATCTTTGATGTTTCTGGCATATTTTGTAAAAAATAATTTAAATAATTTAATAATTTTTATTTTATTAATATTATCAAATATTCAAAATACAATTTACCATAAATATTATGACCCTTTGATTATGATACTATTTTTTACTATTTTTAACTCTTCTTTGTCTAATAAGTTTTTTAAAAATAAATTAAATTTATTATATTTATATTCTTTTTATTTAATTTTTATTTTAATGAGAGTTATTAAAAATAATTATTTAATTTAAATTATTTAAAATTGGTTGCGGGGGACGGATTTGAACCGCCGACCTTCAGGTTATGAGCCTGACGAGCTACCAGACTGCTCCACCCCGCGATATTAAATTCTATTTTTAAGTTTATTAAGCTTTTTTACTCTTTTAATATTTTCTTGAAGGATTCTTTTCTTTTTTTCAGAAGGCTTTTCATAAGTATTTTTGAGCTTAATAATTTTAAAAAAGCCATCTCTTTGAAGTTTCCTTTTTAAAACTCGCAAAGCTTGTTCAACATTATTGTCTTTTACTTCTATTTTAATAACTACCTCCAAAAAAGCGATTTAATAGCACTTTAAGAATTTATTGTCTATAGGGTTTCAACATTGATTAGTTAGTTTGTTTAGCTTTTTCTTTTTCCTTTTTTTCTCTTTTAATCCTTCTTTCAGCTTTTTCCAAAGCTGCAATTAAATCTTTTTGTGCAAATAAGCTCATAGCAACGGGATCTTTTGGATTTAAGTTATTATAGTTCCAGTAACTTTTATTCCTTATAGAAGTTACAGAATTTTTTGTAATGCCAACTAGTCTTGCAATTTGAGAATCTTTAAGTTGAGAGTGTTGTTTGATTAACCACAATGCAGAGTCAGGCTTATCTTGTCTTTTTGACATAGGTACATATTTTTTGATTTTTTTCTCTTCACCTGAAATTTCAATATCATTGCTTTTAATATTTAATGGTCTATCTCCATCTTTTGCCGATAGTTCAATTTCCTCTCTTGATAATTGACCTGAAATTATTGGATTATATGGTTTAATACCTTTTGCTACTTCTCCATCTGCAATGCCTTGAACTTCAACCTCATGTAGGTTGCAAAAATTTGCTATTTGCTTAAAAGTTAATGTGGTATTTTCTACTAGCCAAACAGCTGTCGCTAATGGCATTAAAAGTCCGTTTGTCATTATTTTTTATCGGATCTAAAGTTTTGAAATTTTTTGTTAAACTTACTCACTCTTCCTTTATCTAAAAGTTTTTGTTTTCCGCCGGTCCATGCAGAATGAGATTTTGGATCAATTTCTAATTTTAAAATATCACCTTCTGATCCCCAGGTTGATCTAGTTTCAAAATGAGTACCATCAGTCATTTCAACTTTTATTTTATGATACTTTGGATGAATGTCTTTTTTCATATCGAGACTTATAACAAAAGAATTTTATAAAACAATTAAAACTTCCCTATTTTTTCAAGCATTTTTTCATTAATATTTGGACTTGAAGCAATTATTTCTAAATTTTCATTTTTTTCTAAATTAACTTCATTTAATATCCCTCCAGCTTCTTTTACTAAAATGATACCTGCTGCAATATCCCACAAATTAAGATTTTCTTGAAAATACCCATCATATCTTCCAGCTGCTAGGTATGCCATGTCCAAAGCAGCACTTCCTGATTTTCTATTATGAAGGTTTGTATTTTTAAATTTTTCTCCATTAGTAGCAAAAAGGCATTTATTAAGATCTTTTTTTTGGAAACTCGTATTCTTTTATTGTTCAAATATGCTCCATTATTTTTTTCCGCATAAAACATTTCATTTTTAATTGGGTCGAAAACTAATCCTGATACAATTTCATTGTTAGATTGTAATGCTATTGAAATTGCAAAATGAGGAATTCCATGTAAAAAGTTAGTAGTTCCGTCTATAGGATCAATAATCCATATATTTTTAACATCTTTATTTTTTATAACACCCGACTCTTCACTCAAGATAGTAAAATTTTTTTTTGATTTTGTTAATTCTTCTATAAGGATTTTTTCAACTTTGATGTCAGTATTAGTAACAAAATCCAAAGGACCTTTAACAGATACTTGTAAATTTTCTACCTCTCCAAAATCTCTTATTAAAAATTTCGAAGCTTTCTCGCTTGCTTTAATCATAATATTGAGATTGGGAGAAATTGAATTCATAAATTTTAAACTTTTTTGACGTACTCAATTGTTCTTGTATCTACAATTATTTTATCTCCACTTTCTATAAAGGGAGGTACTTGTATTTTTATGCCATTATCTAGCGTTGCAGGTTTATAAGAAGAAGATACAGTTTGGCCTTTTAGAGCAACATCTGTAGATTCTATGGTACAAGTTACTTGATTTGGAAGTTGAAGAGTTAATGGATTTTCATTGTAAAAGCTTATTATTACTTCTAAGTTTTCAGAAAGCATTTTTCCTTTATCACCAACAATATTTTTTTTTATGTTAATTTGTTCAAATGATTTTGGGTCAATAAAATAATAATTATTTTCATCTTCATATGAATAATTAAATTTTATTTCTTCAAGAGATGCTTTTTCAACAGTATCATTTGATCTAAATCTTTCATTAAGTTTGGTATTTTTATTCAAACTTTTCATTTCTACTTGAGCAAAAGCTCCACCTTTTCCAGGTTTTACGTGTTGTGTTTTTAAAACTTCCCATAAATCGTCTTTGTGTTCTAGCAACATACCGACTCTTATTTCGTTTGCAGATATTTTCATTTTAATTTTTTTATTGCATCTAATGGTTTATATTTTTTATTATTCCAAATGTAGCCTGAGATAGCTAAAAAGTTTGCGTTATTCAATAAAAGTTTTTTGTAATTACTGAATTTTATCCCTCCTATAGCTACAATTGGTATATTTGTAATATTTTTTGCATAATTTAATAAATCTATATTAGCTCTAAATTTAACTTTTTTTGTTTTTGATAGAAAGAATGCACCAATAGCTATGTAGTTAGCATTATCATTTATAGCCTGTCTAATTAAATTTTTTGAATTATGACAAGTTATCCCAATGATTTTATTTTTTAAGATTTTTCTGGCTTTTAAAATATTCATATCTTTTTGACCTAAATGACATCCATCAGAGTTTAATTTTTTTGCTAATTCAGGATCGTCATTAACTAAAAATTTAACATTATATTTTTTACAAATTTTTTTGATTTTTTTTCCAATAGATATTTTCTTTCCCCCTTTTTCCTTTTTAAGCCTAAGTTGAAAATGGCTTACTTTCCTAGTTTTTAGAACTTGCTCTAAGTTATAATAAAATAAATCATCATTAATTCTATTTGGAGAAATTAAATAAATAAATTTTTTATTTACTTTATTTTTTCTCAATATCTTCTGACCACTTTCCTTGGGATGCCAATGAACACATTTTTGTTCTATGATTAAAGATATCTTGAGTTCCTTTGATATTATTAATATCTTTTGACCAAAATTTTAATGCACTTTGTTGTAATGCTCTTCCATAAGAAAAAGTCATAACAAAATTAGTATCATTAATTAAATTTATACTATTTAAATTTTTTGTCGCCTCTTCTTCTGATTGACCACCTGATAGAAATGTAATTCCTGGCACTTCAGATGGCACTGACCCTTTTAAACATTTTAAAGTTAGTTCAGCAATTTTTTTATTGTCAATATTATTTTTAGAAGACGATCCTGGCAAAATCATATTTGGTTTTAATATAGTTCCTTTTAAATCCACTTTATGTTTAATCAATTCTTCATAGCACTTTTTAATAACTTCTGACGTTTTGTTAAAACATTCTTCTACATTATGCTCTCCATCCATCAATACTTCTGGCTCTATAATTGGAACCATTCCATTTTCTTGGACCAAAGCAGAGTATCTTGCTAATGCATGTGCATTTGAATAAATTGAAAGTTTACTAGGGTAATCATTTGAAATTATATGCACAGCTCTCCATTTTGTAAATCTTGCACCCAGCTTGTAGTACTCTTTTAATCTTTCTCTTAATCCATCTAGTCCTTCTGTAATTTTTTCATTTGGTGAATTGGCTAAAATTTTTGCTCCAGTATCAACTTTAATTCCTGGTATGGCACCAGAAGTTAATATGAGTTCAGGTATTGTTTTTTTTGAACTTGATATTTGTTTAATTGTTTCATCGTATAAAATCACACCACCAATATATTTTTTCATACTTTCAGATGAAAAAAGTGTCTCTCTAAATAGCAATCTGTTTTCTTGGTTTGACTCTACGTTTACAGAATTAAGTCTTTTGGTCATGGTTTCTGTGCTTTCATCTGCAGCCAGGATACCTTTTCCATTTGATAAAATTTTTAAAGCAATATTATTTAATTCAGACATTTTGATTTAATGCTTTTATAGCAGGTAGAGTTTTTCCTTCAAGGTATTCTAAAAAAGCTCCACCAGCAGTTGAAACAAAAGTAAATGAATTAAATTTTTTAAATTTATTTATTGCAGCAACTGTTTCTCCTCCTCCAGCTACAGAGAAAATTTTATCATTTTTTGTTTTTTTAGAAATTAATTCTAATATTTGCTTTGTTCCATTTTGAAAATTTGGATTTTCAAAATATCCTGCGGGACCATTCCATAGTACAGTTTTAGAGTTGTCAATAATTGTTTCAATAGATGATATTGTTTTAGTTCCAATATCTAATATCATTTCATTTTCCTCTATTTGATTTATATTTTTTTCTTTTCCACTTCCATCTAAGCTTTTTGATACAATAATATCTTTGGGTATAGTGATTTCACAATTATATTTTTTTGAATTTTCTATAATTTCCTTAATTAAAGGACCACAGTCATTCTCACATATTGATTTTCCTATATTTGTGCCAGTATGTTTTAGTATTGTATTAGCCATCCCACCTACAATTATAATATTATTAAATTTTTTTATTAGATTGTTAATAATTTTAATTTTCGTCGAAATTTTTGAACCTCCAATTATAAGTGAAACAGGTTTTTTTATTTCTGAGGTTATTTTTTTTAATGCACTAATTTCTTCTATAATTTGCAGTCCAAAATATGAAGGAATATATTTGGTAATTCCTTCAACAGATGCGTGTGATCTATGAGAACAAGAGAAAGCATCATTTATATATATATCTCCTAAATTCGATAATTTTTTTGAAAATTCACTATCATTTAATTCTTCACCTTCATTAAATCGAATATTTTCCAGCATTATAATAGAGCCATTTGAAATTTTACTTATTTCCAAGGCTGTATTTTCATTTATAAGATCTTTGTTAAAAAAAACTTTTTTATTTAATAAAGAAGATAATTTTTCTGAAATAGGTTTTAAAGACATTTCCTTAACCACTTTTCCTTTTGGTCTTCCAATATGAGATATAATTATAATTTTAGCCTGTTTTTCCAATAAAAGATTTATTGTTGGTATTATTTTTTCAATTCTTGAAATTTCAGTTATTGCCCCATTTTTCATTGGAACATTTAAATCGACTCTTAACAAAACTTTCTTACCCTCAAAATTTAGATTTTTATTTAAAATATTTTTCATAAAAAAAATTAAATTTTATGAATATATTTTACTAAATCACACATTCTATTTGAAAAGCCCCATTCATTATCATACCAGGCAGATATTTTACCCATATTTTTTCCAACCACAGAAGTTAGTGAGGCATCAATAATTGCTGAAAATGAGTTATGGTTAAAATCAACCGATACTAATTTTTCTTTTGTAATATCTAAAACACCTTTTAATGATTTTTTAGACTCATCTAAAAAACTATTGTTAATTTTTTCAACAGATAAATCTTTTTTGGTACAAAAAACTAATTCAATTAAAGATACATTAGGCGTTGGAACTCTCATCGCGACTCCTTCCAGCCTACCTTTTAATGAAGGAATAATATCTCCAATTGCTTTTGAGGCACCTGTGGAAGTTGGGACAATTGATTGACTAGCAGATCTTGCTCTTCTTGGGTCTTTATGAGAATTATCTAATATTCTTTGATCAGTTGTAAAAGCATGAATGGTAGTCATAAAACCCTTTTCAATTTGATAATTGTTATTAAGAACATAAGCTACAGGCGCTAGACAGTTAGTAGTGCATGAAGCTGCAGAAATAATTTTATCATTTTTTTTTAATGTATTTTCATTAACACCATAAACTATGGTTTTATCTGCATTTTTACACGGCGCAGAGACAACTACTTTTTTAGCTCCATTTTTTATGTGAGGTAAAAGTTTTTCTTTCGAATTGAATTTTCCAGTACATTCGAAAACATAATCAACATCATATTTTTTCCAGTTTATATTTTCAATATTTGCTTCCTGAGAGAAAGAAATTTTTTGTTTTCCTATTGTTATACTTTTATTATCAAATTTAATTTTAGAATTAAATTTACCATGAATAGAGTCGTGCTTTAATAATTTTCCACTTATTTCCGAATTAGATCTATTGTTAATATGCTTTATTTCTATATTTTTATTATTATTATTTTCGAAAATAGCTCTTATTACCATTCTTCCAATTCTTCCAAGGCCATTAATTCCAATTTTTAAAGTCATTTTTTTCAATCTTTATTTTTTGTTATCATTTCTCTAGTCAATTTAACAATGTCATCTGTTGTTAATTTAAAATTTTTATAAATATCTTTATAAGGAGCACTTTTTCCAAAATCATTTAAACCAAATGATATACCTTTTTTTCCAATATATTTTTTCCAAATATCTGTTGTACCAGCTTCGATAGATATTTTGTGCTCACTTTCATCTAATATTTTACTTTTATAATTTTCTTTTTGTTTATCGAAAATTTCTTGACATGGCACTGAGATAACTTTTGAATAAATGTTTTCTGTGGCCAATTTATGACTAACTTCGATTGCTAGATTTACTTCTGAACCACTGGCAAATATTGTTAACTCTACATTTTCATTAGTTCTTAAAATCTCATATGCACCTAAAGAAGATTTATTTTCTTTATCAAATATTTTTCTTACAGGATTAAGTTTTTGTCGGGTAAGAGCCAAGACACTTGGTGTATTTAAATTTTTTAAAGCTATTTCCCAACATTCTATTGTTTCTGTTGTATCTGCTGGTCTAAAAACATTTAAGTTTGGTATAGATCTAAGACCGGTTAATTGTTCAACTGGTTGATGAGTAGGGCCATCTTCTCCTAATCCGATAGAGTCATGTGTCATAACGTATATAACTTTTAATTTCATTAATGCTGAAAGGCGAATTGAAGGTTTACAATAGTCACTAAAAATTAAAAAAGTTCCTCCGTATGGAATAATCTTACTGTGTAAAGCTAGACCATTCATTATTCCACACATTGCATGTTCTCTAACGCCATAGTGAATATAATTACCTTTAAAATTATTTTTTTTAATAGCTTTATGATATTTAGTCTTAGTATTGTTTGAGCCCGCCAAATCAGCAGATCCACCTATTAAAATATTTTTTTTCTCATATAGAGCAGTTAAAATTTTTTCTGATGATTTTCTAGTAGCTAAAGCTTCTAAATTTTTAATAGCCTTTTCTTTTTCATTTTTAAAAGTGTTTGAAAAATTTACAGAAAAAACTGAATCTATTTGTTGTTTTTTTTTATTATAAATTGTTTTCCACTTTTTTTCTATTTTTTCTCCTTTTATTCCAGTTTCTCTCCAAATATTTAAAATTTTATTTGGAATTTTGAAGGGTTCATAATTCCATTTTAATTTTTTTCTTACTAATTTAATTTCATCTTTACCTAGTGGGCTACCATGAGCACTTTCACTTCCTGATTTATTTGGAGAACCATATCCTATTTTTGTTATGCATGAAATCACAGTGGGTCTTTTAGCCTTTTGGACTTTTTTTAAAGCTTTATATATTTGTCTTTCATTATGCCCATCTATTTTTATATAATCCCAACCATAAGAATTAAATCTTTTTTTATAATTATCAGATACTGCCAAGTCTGTTGGTCCATCAATAGATATTGAATTGTTATCAAAAAGCATAATTAAATTTTTCAAATTTAGGTGACCAGCAATACTTAATGCTTCATGACTAATTCCTTCCATTAAACATCCATCACCAGCCAAAACATAAGTTTTATGATCAAAAATTTTTTTACCAAATTTTTCTTTTAATATTTCTTCAGCCAAAGCAAATCCAACTGCATTTGCTATTCCTTGACCCAAAGGTCCAGTTGTAGTTTCTATACCTGTTCCTGGGTGATATTCTGGATGACCTGCGCATATGGAGTTTAGTTGTCTAAATTTTTTTATATCATCTAATGAAATACTTTTATATCCAGTAAGGTATAGCAAAGAATAAAGCAACATAGAACCATGTCCTGCCGAAAGGACAAATCTGTCTCTATTCAACCAGTTAGGATTTTTTGGATTAAATTTGAGAAAATTTTTAAACAAAACAGTAGCAACATCAGCCATGCCCATTGGCATTCCTGGATGACCAGAATTTGCTCTTTCAACCGCATCAATAGAAAGGAACCTGATCGCATTAGATAAATCTTTATGTTGTGTGCTCAATAATTATCCTATCTAGACTAAGAAGACTCAATTTAATATTATGATTATATATATATATGAAAACTTTCAGTGAAAAAGAAGAAAAACTTAATTCAGCTCTAGAGAAATTAAAAAACTTAAATTTTGTAAATCCTAAATTAAAAGAACATACTGATTATTTGGATAACAAAAAAAATCAATTAGAAATTGAAAAACAACAATTAGAGGAAAAATATAGAACATTAGTTTCTGATTATGATGAACTTAAACAAAAAATTAAAGATCAAAACCAAAGTCAAAAAAATAGAGAATTGAAGTTTAACGAAAAAATTGATGAATTAAATCAGGAAACAGATATTTTGATAGAGGAAATAGATAAATGGCAAATATAAATGTCAAATTTAATGGCAAAGAGTTTCTCTTATCTTGCGATGATGGACAAGAGGAGCATTTAGAAGAACTATCTTATAATCTAAATAAAAAATTTGAAGAATTAAAATCTGATCTAGGCAATATTGGGGAAAATAAACTTTTATTAATTACCTCAATTAAAATAATGGATGAATATTTTGAAACCAATAAAAAAATAGAAGAAAAAAAATTAGAACTTGAAAAATTAAAAAGTAAATTTTTAGAGTTAAAAAATTTAGTATATGAATATAAAGATAGTAAAGAAGGTGAAATTAATAATTTAATTGATAATCATAAAGAATTAAAAAATGAAATAGAAAGTACAAAAAATAGTTATGAAAAAATTATTGATGATACCGCAAAACAAATAGATGAATTTGTTGAAAAAGTTAATCAAGAAAATCCCATCCAATAAACTGTGTTAAAAAATCAAATTAGAAAAAGAATTTTAAAAATAAGAAAAATTAAAAATTTAAAAAATATTCAAATAAAATTTAATAAAATTTTTAACATTATAAAAAAAATAAATACAAAAGTAAAAATTATAGGTTGTTATTATCCTGTAAATTTTGAGGTTGATACAAAGGATTTAATGACTAAGTTACAGCAAAAAGGTTTCAAAATAAGCTTACCTGTTATTAAAAATAATTTTAATATGGATTTTTATAAATGGAATTTAAATGATCCACTCTATTTAAATAAATATGGAATTCCAGAGCCCGAAAGAAAGAAAAAAGTAAAACCAAATATATTTTTAATTCCATTGGTAGCTTTTGATAAAGAGCTAAATCGACTAGGTTATGGAGGAGGATATTATGATCGATTGCTTAAAAAAAAAGAAAATATTAATATGATTAAAATTGGATTGGCTTTATCATGTCAAAAAGTAATTAAGATTCCAACTAATAGATTTGATAAAAAATTAGATTATATAGTTACTGAAAGAAATTTATATAAATGAGAATTTTATTTTTAGGAGATATAGTAGGTCCTTCGGGCTGTGAGGCAGTAAGAAAAAATTTAGAAAATCAAATTAAAATTAATAAAATTAATTTTGTTATTGTAAATGGTGAAAATTCATCAGATCAAGGAGTTGGAATAACAGAAAAAATTTCAAAAGATTTTTTTAATAGTGGTGTTGATGTTATTACAACAGGAAATCATGTTTGGGATCAAAAAGAAACTATTGATTATATAAATAAAGAAAAAAGATTATTAAGACCTTATAACTTAATAAGCCCCTCACCTGGAAAAGGTTTTGAAATATTTAGTTCAAAGAATGGTTATAAAATTGGAGTATTAAACTTAATGGGAAATATTTTTATGAAAAAATGCGACGATGTTTTTTATGCAGCGAAAGATTTTATTTCTAAAAATAAACTAAAAAAAGATTTTGATTTTTTGATTGTTGATTTTCATGGAGAAATTACCAGTGAAAAAATGGCTATAGGACATTTCTTTGATGGTAAAGCCTCCTTGGTAGTAGGAACACATACACATGTACCAACCAATGATGCTAGAATTTTAAATTTTGGAACTGCTTATCAAACAGATGCAGGAATGTGTGGTGATTATAATTCTGTAATTGGGATGAATAAAGAAAACTCTTTAAATAAATTTTTTAAAAAAGACTCTAAAAAACATTTTCCATCCACTGGAGAAGCAAGCTTGTCTGGTGTAATAATTGATTGTGATGTTGAAACAGGCCTAGCCAAGAATATAAAAACGTTTATTTATGGAGGAGATTTAGTAAATACTCATTAATTGTATGGCAGGTCATTCTCATTGGGCAGGTATTAAACATAAAAAAGGTAAGGCTGATAAACAAAGGTCAAAAATTTTTTCTAAACTTTCAAAAGAAATTACAGTCGCTGCTAAATTAGGTGATAAAGATCCTGATATGAATGCAAGGTTACGATCTGCAATTCAGTCTGCAAGATCAGCTAATATGCCGAAAGAAAATATTAAAAGGGCTATAGATAAATCATCCACAAATACTGGAGAAAATTTTGAAAATATGCGATATGAAGGTTTTGGACCTGATAAAATAGCTGTAATAGTTGAGGCACTTACAGATAACAAAAATAGAACTGCTTCAAAAATAAGAACTATTTTTCAAAAAAATGGTGGAAATTTAGGCACATTAGGATCAGCCTCGCATAACTTTAATCAACTTGGAGTAATAAAAATTGATAAAAATGAAATATCAGAGGAGAAAATTTTAGAATTAGCAATTGATTCCGGAGCTGATGAATGCATGACTCAAGAAGATTTTTACGAAATTCATTGTATAAAAAGTGAAATTTATAATGTTAAAAAAAAACTAGAGTTAAAAATTAAAAACTTTATTTTTACTGGTATTGAATGGGTGCCATTAAATAGTGTAGAGATATCAAAAAATCAACTAGAAACAACATCGGAATTTTTAGAAACTTTAGATAATGATGAGGATGTGCAAAATATTTATACAAATTTAAAAATTAGGAATAATTAATGTTAATAATTGGGATCGATCCTGGAATTTCTGGTGCAATATGTTTTTTAAAAAATGGAAAAATTATTGATGCTATTGAAATGCCAAGTATGGCTGAAGGAAAAAAAAATAAAAAACAGGTTAATGGCTCACAAATGTTTAATGAAATTTCAGCAAGAATTAAAGACTTTAACAAAGAAGATATAAAAGTTGTTATTGAGCAAGTTTCTGCAATGCCAGGACAGGGAGTTACAAGTATGTTTAACTTTGGTCAATCATTTGGTATTTTAAAAGGAATTTGCTCAGCTATGCATTTATCAATGCATTTTGTAAGACCGGCCAAATGGAAGAAATATTTTAATCTTATTAAGTGTGAAAAAGATGCTAGTAGAACTAAAGCAATTGAGATTTTTCCTTATTTTTCAACAAATTTATCAAAAAAAAAAGATGCAAATAAAGCTGATGCAATACTAATTGCTAGCTATTTTTACGAAACATATAGATCGGAATAGGCTAATTTTTTGAGGTTAGACAAATTGATGACACAATTAAGTGTGAAATCTTTTTAAATGGAAGCAGATATAACATCTCAAGCTGTTGGTTTAGCTAGTAGCGCTGATTTTTCAATAATAAATTTATTCGTAAGAGCAGATATTATAGTTAAATCTGTTATTATTATTTTAATAGCTTGTTCAATTTATTCGTGGGCAATAATAATAGAAAAAATTAAATTATTTAAAAAAATAAATATTTCTTCAGCTGAATTTGAAGAAAAATTTTGGAAATCAAAGTCAGCCGAGTCTTTTTATAATAATATTCCTAGAAATATTGAGGATCCAATGGCTTTAGTTTTTAAAGCATCCATGGAAGCTGCTTTTAAAACTAGATCTAAAACTCAATTAAATGAGAGACTTTCGAACATGCTTCAAATTAATATAGAAAAACAAATGGAAAAAATTGAAAAGAGTTATACTTTTTTAGCAACCGTAGGTTCAACCGCACCATTTATAGGTTTGTTTGGAACTGTATGGGGTATTATGAATTCTTTTCAATCAATAGCCATTTCAAGAAATACCAGTTTAGCAATAGTTGCGCCTGGAATAGCAGAAGCTTTATTTGCAACCGCATTAGGTTTACTTGCAGCAATACCCGCAGTTGTTGCTTATAATAAATTTAATAGCGATTCTAAAAAGTATTCACAAAAACTTGAAAATTTTTCAAAAAGATTTTTAACGATAATTTAAAAAATGGCTTTTAATTTTAAAAGGTCTTCCAAAGAACCAATGAGTGAAATTAATGTTACTCCATTTGTTGATGTAATGTTGGTTCTTTTGATAATTTTTATGGTAACTGCACCATTGTTAACCGTTGGAGTGCAGGTTGATTTGCCAGAAAGTTCAGCAGACTCACTACCGGAAGAACAAGAACCACTAACGTTGTCAATTAATTCCAAAGGAGAAATATTTATTCAAGAGTCTAAAGTTGAGTATGATAAAATTATTGCAAAAATTTTGGCTGTATCAAAAAATAGAACAGATACCAGAATATATGTTCGAGGTGATAAAACTATAAATTATGGTCGAGTGTTAGAAATAATGGGTATGCTCTCAGGTTCTGGTTTTACTAAAGTTGCATTAATTTCTGAGCCATACAAAGAAAGGTAATAACCTGACTAGAAATATTATCATTTCTTCTGGTTTTCATTTTATTATGATTTTTATAACTGCTTTAAGCCTTCCTTTTTTAGCAAAAAAACCAATTGATCTACCACCGATTGTATCAGTTGAATTAATTCAGATTAGTGAAAAAACAAATATTCCATTTGCACCAAAAGCAAAAAAAATAATTGAAGAGATTAAAAAAAAAGAAAAAGAAAAAATAACGTCAGAACAAGCACCACCAAAAAAAGTAAAGAAGGAAAAACCGGATGCAGTTCCTTTACCAGATGAAAAAATCGAAAAGGTTAAAAAGATTGAAGAAAAAAAACAAAATCCAGAAAAACTTGATGAAAAAATAAAACAAGTCTCTGAGTTTGAAACAAAAGAATTGTTCGATCCAAATAATATTGCAGCTTTGATCGATAAATCAAAAGAAGAAACAGCTGAAACAACAAAGAAAACAAGTAAAATTACGCAATCTCAAGATAAAAATGTAGATGCTTTAGGTCTTACATTAAGTGAGGAAGATGCTTTAAAGGCACAAATTTTTGGTTGCTGGAGCATCCCTTTAGGATTACCATATAATGAAAATTTATTGGTTCGTATAAAATTACAATTGAAACCAGACGGAACAGTTGTTAAATCAGAAATATTGGATCATGCAAGAATGAATAAACCTGGTCAAGGATTTTATAAAGTTTTGGCTGAAAGTGCTTTAAGAGCAGTGAAGTTATGTCAACCTTTAAGAGTACCAGTAAAAGGCTACGAAAGGTGGAAAGAGTTACAGCTGAATTTTGATGCAAGAGAGATGTTGCAAGGATAATGAGATATTTTAATTTTTTAGTGTTATTATTTGTTTTAATTCCAATTAAAGCGATTGCTTTAATTGAAGTTGATATTACAAGGGGTAATTTAAATCCATTACCAATAGCAGTTTCACCACTGTCTATAGACGATAAATCTAACAAAATTTTAAAAGAAATTTTAAAAAAAGAAAATATAGGATCTGAAATATCGATTGTTGTAGAGAATAATTTAAAAACTTCAGGTTTATTTAATCCATTAAATAAAGATGCTTTTTTACAAGAAGCAGATATTGCACATCTTAAACCAAGATTTGAAGATTGGGCGTTAATTAAAGCTCAAGCATTGATTACTGGAAAAGTAACTTACCAAGATGAAAAATTAAGAGTTGAATTTAGACTTTGGGATGTTTTAGCAGCAAAAGAAATGATGGCATTGGCTTTTACAACAGTTCCAAGTAACTGGAGAAGAGTAGGCCACATTATAACAGATAAAGTTTATGAACGTTTAACTGGCGAAAAAGGCTATTTTGATACTAGAATTATTTATGTTGCTGAAGAAGGACCCAAAGTAAAAAGAATTAAAAAATTAGCAATAATGGACCAAGATGGATTTAATACTAAATATTTAACATTAGGAAATGAATTAGTTTTAACTCCAAGATTTAATCCAACCAATCAAATGGTAACATATCTTTCATATTTTAGAAATATGCCTAGAGTATATTTACTAGATATTGAAACAGGTGTTCAAGAAGTAGTTGGAGATTTTCCTGGAATGACTTTTGCACCAAGATTTTCACCTGATGGAAAAAAAATAATTATGAGTTTTGCTATGGATGGAAATTCAGACATTTATACAATGGATTTAGAAAACAGAGTTGTTGAAAGAATAACAAATCATCCATCTATTGACACATCACCATCTTATTCACCTGATGGAAAGTATATTTGTTTCAATTCTGATAGAAGTCGATATCAACAAATTTACATAATGAAAAGCGATGGATCAAATGTAAAAAGAATTTCTTTTGGAAAAGGGCTTTATGGTACACCTGTTTGGTCTCCAAGAGGTGATCTAATAGCTTTTACAAAACTTCATAAAGGAAAGTTTTACATCGGTGTTATGCGAACCGATGGATCTGGAGAAAGATTATTAACTGAAAATTATTACCAAGAAGCTCCTTCATGGTCTCCTAATGGAAGAGTGTTAATTTTTTATAGAGAAACAAAGTCAGACTCTGAAGGAAAGGGTTTTTCCGCAAAATTATGGTCTATAGACCTAACAGGCTATAATGAACGTTTAGTCAGCACAGAATCTGATGCTTCTGACCCATCTTGGTCGTCTTTATTAAGTAATTAGAGGTATTTAATTACAAAATAGTTGATTTTTTAACTTGAAAGATTTATCTAGGTGTGGAAAACTTAGAATAATCAATTGAAGGAGCAGCGATGAATTTAAACAAGATTTTTAAGAATGCATTATTAGTAATGCTAGCAAGTTTGTTACTCACAGCTTGTGCAACCAAAAAAGTTCAAAACCAGTTGCAAGGTGATGTTTATACAGGAACTGATACCGTAAAATATTTGGCATCAGGTGTTGCAGATAGAGTATTTTTTGCAACTAATGAATCAGTTTTAACTACTGCTTCAAGAGATACTTTAAGAAAGCAAGCAGAATGGTTAAGAAAAAATTCAAAAATTAATGTTGTGTTAGAAGGTCATGCTGATGAAAGAGGAACAAGAGAATATAACTTAGCTCTAGGTGAGAGAAGAGCAAATGCAGCTAAAGACTATTTAATGACATACGGAATTTCTGCAAACAGAATTTCAGTAATCAGTTATGGTAAAGAAAGGCCAGTTGATTCAGGATCAAATCCATTAGCTTGGTCTAAGAATAGAAGATCAGTAACTGTTAAAGCAAATTAATCTAATTAAAATTTAAAGACCCTGAGTATTTTATATTCAGGGTCTTTTTTTTGCCATCATTATAAATATTAATTACTATGAATGCTAAAATATCAAAAATATTTATTATTAATTATTTTGTTTTTTGTTGGTTTTTTTAAAATTAATGTTTTGGCTGATAGTCATAATGTTAATGAAATTTTAGAAAATATTCAAAAAGATTTAAAAACTTTAGAAAAGGCAGTTTATTCTAATTCATCTAACATTAATTTAGGAGATGAAACTACTGAGATGGATCAAAATTCAGAGGAGGTGCTAACAAGACACTTATTAAAACTATCTGAAATTGAAAATCAGTTTCAAGAATTAACTAATAAGTTTGAAGAAATTAATTTTAAATTAGATAAACTTTCAAATAGACTTTCAAAAGTACAAGCAGATAATCAAATTAGATTTCAAGAATTAGAAAGTAATTCAGGAACTATCATAAATGATACAAAAGTTTCATCTTTAGAAAAGAAAGACGAGGAAGAAATTTTACCAGGATCTTCTCAACCACAAGATCTTGGGTCAATATCTTATAAAGATACAGAAACAAAACTTGAAAGCCAACAGATACAATCTGTCGAAACAACAAATACCGTAGTAACAGAAACTTTTGTTTCTGAAGAAAAAATTTTACCAGATGCAACTCCAAAAAAACAATATGAGTTTGCAACAAGTTTTTTAAAAAATGGAGATTACAATACTGCAGAAAGAGCATTTAGAGAATTTGTTCAAACAAATCCAGATGATGAATTAGCTGGCAATGCGCAGTATTGGTATGCAGAAACATTTAGAATTAGACAACTATACACAGATGCAGCTTCAGCTTATTTGGAAGGATATCAAAAATATCCAAAGAGTCAGAAGGCTCCTATAAATTTACTTAAACTTGGTGTATCATTAGTGCAGATAGGAGAAAAAGATCAAGGTTGTTTGATGATAACTGGTGTAAAAAAACAATATCCAAAAGCAAATCAATCTGTTCTTCAAAAAGCAATATATGAAGAAAAAAAGTTTGAGTGCAAAAAACAAGAGTCATAATACTGCTACTGATTTTTTAAAAGATAAATTTATCAATTCCATCTACAAACAATTTGAGAAAAATTTAGTTTCAGGAAATGGATATATTGTAGCTGTCTCTGGAGGCCCTGACAGTCTGGCACTTGCATATTTTGCTAAATGTTTTTCTCAATTAAAAAAAGTAAATTTTTATTATTATTTGGTTGATCATAGATTACGAAAAGAATCTTCTGAAGAAGCAAAAAAAACCTTAGATTTATTAAAAAAAATAAACGTGAAATGCAAGGTATTAATTTGGCGAGGAAAAAAACCAAAATCAAATATTCAATCAATAGCAAGATTCAATAGATACTCCCTGTTGATCAAAGAATGCAAAAAGAGAAATTTAAATAATATTTTATTAGGGCATCAAAATGATGATTTAAATGAAAATTTTTTAATAAGGATGATGAGAGGAAGCGGTTTAAAAGGATTAGTTTCAATGGATAAAATTTCTGAAAGCAACAATATTAAATTTTTAAGACCTTTACTAAGTATTGAAAAAAATAAACTTCAAATAGTTTCTTTAAAAGTATTCCAATCTTTTATTGAAGATCCATCAAATATTAATGAAAATTTTAAAAGAATAAGAGTAAGAAATTTAATTAAAAATTTAGAAAAAGAAGGATTTGATAAAAAAAAATTTAATTTGACAATAAATAATTTAAAAAGCGCAAACAAGGCATTAGAATTTTATGCAAAAAGGAATATATTAGAAAATTCATTTTTTAACTCAGAAAAACATAATATCATTTTAAATAAAGATTTTTTTGTTCAGCCAAATGAAATTATTTTAAGATCTTTTATAAAAGTTATTCAGACAATTAGTCGCAACTATTATCCACCCAGAGGGAAGAGTTTAAAAAATCTTATTATTGAAATTAAGTCTAAAAAAAGCAAAAAAAAGTTCACTCTTGGGGGATGTATACTTGAAAAAATCAATGAAACTGTAATAATTTCTAAAGAATAAACCTTAATATATGAATAATTGCATAAATACGTACTTGTTTAATTAAGAATAATTCTTATCTTATACATATGAATTTTAAAAATTTAGCAATGTGGGGCATCATAGTTTTTTTAACTATAGGTCTATACAATATGTTTAAAAATCCACATAACACAGTGAATGCTAATGATCGTATAAATTTTTCTAAATTTTTATCTGAAGTAGATAATGGTAGAGTCGTTCAAGTAGAAATTAAAGGAAATAATATTGAAGGAGTTTTATCTGATGGGAAAAAATTTACTACATATGCTCCAAATGATCCAAATTTAATTGAAAAACTTTCGGATAAAGGAGTGACTATTTCTGCTGCTCCTTTAGATGAAAAAATGCCATCACTTTTTGGTATTTTACTTTCGTGGTTTCCAATGCTTCTATTAATTGCTGTTTGGATTTTTTTCATGAGACAGATGCAAGGTGGAAAAGGTGGAGCCATGGGTTTTGGAAGATCTAAAGCAAAAATGATGAATGAACTTAAAGGCAAAGTTACATTTAATGATGTTGCTGGAGTTGAAGAGGCTAAAGAGGAAGTAGAAGAAGTAGTAGAATTTTTAAAAGATCCAAAAAAATTTAGTCGACTAGGAGGAAAAATTCCAAGAGGTTGTTTACTTGTTGGGCCTCCAGGAACAGGTAAAACTTTATTAGCTAGAGCTATAGCAGGCGAAGCTAGAGTTCCTTTTTTTACAATATCAGGATCTGACTTTGTGGAAATGTTTGTTGGAGTAGGAGCTTCAAGAGTAAGAGATATGTTTGAACAAGGCAAAAAACATTCGCCGTGTATTATTTTTATAGATGAAATTGATGCAGTTGGAAGAAGTAGAGGAGCAGGTTTAGGTGGTGGTAATGATGAAAGAGAGCAAACATTAAACCAATTGCTTGTTGAAATGGATGGTTTTGAAACTAATGAAGGTGTAATCATTATAGCAGCAACTAATAGACCTGATGTTTTGGATCCTGCACTTTTAAGACCAGGCAGGTTCGATAGACAAGTTGTAGTATCTAATCCAGATATAATCGGTAGAGAAAAAATTCTTAAGGTGCATGCTAAAAAAATATCCATGTCTCCAGATGTTAACCTTCGAACTGTTGCTAGAGGTACCCCAGGCTTTTCAGGTGCAGATCTTGCAAATTTAGTTAACGAAGCTGCCTTACTAGCCGCTAGAAAAAATAAAAGAATTGTTACATATCAAGAATTTGAAGAAGCTAAAGACAAAGTAATGATGGGTGCAGAAAGAAGATCGATGGTTATGACTGAGGATGAAAAAAAATTAACTGCATATCATGAAGGTGGGCACGCCTTAGTTTCATTTAACATGCCAAGTTATGATCCAATACATAAAGCAACCATCATACCTCGAGGTAGAGCCCTTGGTATGGTAATGAACTTGCCAGAAAGAGATAAACATGGACACTCAATAAAATATTTAAAAGCAAGACTAGCTGTATGTTTTGGTGGTAGAGTTGCTGAGGAATTGATATTTGGAAAAGATAATATTTCCACTGGAGCAGGCGGAGGAGCTGGTTCAGATATAAATCAAGCAACTCAATTAGCAAGGGCCATGGTTACAAAATATGGAATGAGTGAGGAGCTTGGTCCAGTTGAATATGGAGAAAACCAAGAAGAGGTTTTTTTAGGTAGATCAGTAACCCAAACACAGAGTGTTTCAGAGGCTGTAGCACAAAAAATTGATAAGGAAATACGAAAGTTAGTAGACGAAGGTTACAACAAAGCAAAACAAATATTGACTGATAAAATTGAAGATTTACACAAAATTGCAAAAGCTTTACTTACATACGAAACTTTGACTGGCGAAGAGATAGAAAACATTATAAATAAGAATACTTATCCTACTAATAAAGAGGACTTAAAATCAGATGAAAATGAAAAAAGTTCTGCTTTAGGTTCAATAGGTTTAAAACCAAAGATAGTTCATTAAAACATAATGGAGAAATATTACACAAGAGCGTGTAATTTCTATTATGGTCAAAATTCAGTAGAAAAAATTAAAACAAAAACTGCCCTTTCTCTAAACGGCAATAAATTCATTTCATTTGATAGCCTTGAGATTATAAATAAAAGTGGAAGTAAAATATATCATATTAAAAGTATAAAAAAACTAAATAAAAAACTTAAAAAAAAAATAAATTTTGATTTAAAAAAAATTACAAAAAAAAAATTTTTGAAAAAAATAAGTTTTTTAGAATCTCCAATTTTAATGGGGGTAATAAATATGACTCCTGATAGTTTTTCTGATGGGGGAAAGTACAATAAAAAAAAATTAGCTTTTGAACATGCAAAATATTTAGTTAGCAGAGGTTGTAAAATAATTGATATTGGAGGAGAGTCTACAAGGCCAGGAGCTAAAGATGTTAAGGCAAATATAGAATGGCAGAGAATTTCAGGAGCGTTAAAAAAAATAAAAAAATTAAATAAACCTATTTCAATCGATACCAGAAAAGGTTTTGTCATGGAGAAGGCTATTAAAAATAAAATTAATATAATAAATGATGTAT
>JBJLDM010000024.1:0-37157 GCA_045567135.1 Candidatus Pelagibacter sp. | reverse complement strand
ACCAAAGACGCTCCTCTAATAATATCGCCCGCAGCAAAAACCCCTGTAAGATTTGTTTCCATTGTATCAAAATTAGTTTTTATTGTTCCCCACCTTGAAACTTGTAAGTTTTCACTTTCAAATAATTTAGGCAAATTTTCAGGATCAAACCCTAACGCCTTTATCACCATATCTGCCTTTAAATTAAATTGAGAATTTTCTTTAATTTCAGGTTTGCTTCTTCCACTTTCGTCTGGCTTTCCTAATTTAATTCTATCTACAATTAAATTTTCTATTTTGCCATTTCCATTAAATTCTTTTGGGCTTGATAACCAAATAAATTCTACACCTTCTTCTTCTGCGTTAGAAACTTCTCTTGCTGATCCAGGCATATTTTTTTTATCTCTTCTATAGAGACACTTGACTGATTTAGCATTTTGTCTAATAGCTGTTCTGACACAATCCATTGCAGTATCTCCTCCACCAATTACAACAACATCTTTTCCTTCTGTATTTAATATTCCATTATCAAATAAATCAACTTTATCTCCTAAGCCTTTTTTGTTAGATGCAGTTAAAAAATCCATGGCTGGAAAAATATTATTTAAATCGTTTCCCACTAAATTTATTTCTCTAGCTTTATAGACTCCGGTAGAGATTAAAATTGCATCATGTTTTTTTCTTAGTTTATCAAGTGATGCATCTTTGCCTACTTCAAAATTTTGAATAAATTTTATTCCACTTTCTTTAAGTAGTTTTGTTCTTCTATTAACAACATATTTTTCTAACTTAAAATTTGGGATACCATAAATTAAAAGACCTCCTGCACGATCATAACGATCATAAATAGTTATTTGATAACCCGATTTTCTTAGTTCTTCAGCACATGCTAGGCCAGCAGGGCCAGCGCCAATTATTCCAACACTTTGTTTAATTTCATTTTTTATTTTAATTGGTTTTACCCAATTGTTTGCCCAGGCATTTTCTGTGATGAATTTTTCAACTGAACCAATTGTTACTGTTCCATGACCTGACTGCTCAATTACACAATTACCCTCACAAAGCCTGTCTTGTGGGCATATTCTTCCACAAATTTCAGGCATGTTATTTGTGCTTTGTGCTAAATGGTATGCTTCTTCTAAACGTCCTTCAGCAGTTAACTTTAGCCAGTCAGGTATGTTATTACTTAAAGGACAGTGAACTTGACAAAAAGGGACTCCGCATTGGGAACATCTGCTAGATTGTTCTTTGGCTTTTTCATTAATAAATTCATCATAAATTTCTTTAAAATCCTCTTTTCTATCTTCAGTATCCCTTTTAAGAGGATTTTCTTGACCTATATTTACAAATTTCAACATTGCATCAGACATGTTTTTATTGTTTATATATCAATGAAATCAACATATAAACTGAAATTAGGACAGTATTAGTTACCTATTTTTTATAAAATCTGCATAAAACCTTGGTTAATTCCTTTTTTGCATATCTACTATTACTCCATGTTATTGCTTTATTTTAAGTATATTTAGTTTACCAAATTAATTCTTAATGATCTCAAATTTTCTTGAAATATTAATACTATCGATAGTGCAGGGTATATCTGAGTTTCTACCTGTAAGTTCCTCCGCACATTTGTTTTTAGTTTCAGAAATTTATAAATTTGAATCCCAATCTCTGCTGGTGGATGTTGGTTTGCACTTGGGTTCATTATTGGCAATAATATTTTATTTTAGAAATGAACTTAAAGATATAGTCAATAATAAAAATTTACTTTTTCTTATGGTCATTGGTTCGTTACCTTTGATAATTTTAGGAGCAATAATTTATAAAACTGGATTAATTAATTATTTTAGAAATATAGAAGTTATAGCATGGACAACACTAATATTTGCATTACTTTTATATATTGCTGATAAATTTGAAAATAAAAAAAAAATTGAAACAGATTTACAATTAAAATCTATTTTAATAATTGGACTATTTCAAATATTAGCTTTAATACCTGGGGTGAGTAGATCAGGTATTGTAATTACTGCTGGAAGATTTTTAAATTTTAGTAGATACGATTCAACTAAAATATCTTTTTATTTGTCTATACCAGCTATTGCAGGTGCTAGCTTTTTGAGTTTAAAAAGCTTAGTTAATGAAAATATAGATTTGAATCTTATTGTATTAGTTTCAATTTTATTTTCTTTTATCTTTTCTTATTTAACAATCAAATATTTTTTAATATTTGTAAAAAAATTTACTTTAAATACATTTGTTATTTACAGAATAATTTTGTCAGCAATACTATTCTTGATAATATATACTTAAGTTTTTTTTATTGTTGGCATCAATTGTGATAATAATACGCCCGCTAAAATAAAAACACATCCTAAAATGTTATTAATATTTAAAATTTGATTAAGTATAAACCATGCTGCGATAGTAGCAAAAACACCTTCTAAAGAAAAAATAATGGCTGCAGGTGCAGGATTTATATTTTTTTGTGCATAAATTTGTAGCACAAAAGCAAAACCTCCTGAAAGAATACCAGCATATAGTATCTCATAAGTTTCATTTAAAATATTTTCAATTATAAAATCTTCATAACTGATGCCAATGCTAAATGATAATAAGGATACAATAAAAGTTTGTATTAAACCTACAGTAATTGGCAAATCAAAATCCTCAACTATTTCTCCAATAAATATAATATGTAAACTCCAAAATACTGCTCCTATAACTACTAATAAGTCTCCTAATCTTACTGATGCATCATAAAAATTAGTTAATAAATATCCACCCATAACGCAAAGAATTACAGATGGCCACACACTCCAATGAACTTTTTTTTTATATAATATAAAAACTAATAAAGGCACCATAGGAACATAAAAAATTGTAAAAAAAGCAGCATTGGCTACATCAGTGTACAACAATGATATTTGTTGCAGAGCTGATGCTAAAAATAAAAAAAAACCTATAGATATTGATAAATATAAAAATTTTTTTCTGTTTTTATTAAATATTTTTAGGAAATTTTTTTTTTCTATAATTATAAAGAAAGGTATTAAAGCTAAAAATCCTACAAAAAATCTCGTTCCATTAAATATGAAAGGACCAATTTTATCCATTCCTGTATCTTGGGCAATAAAAGTGGTTCCCCAGATCAAAGTACATATAAGTGCACTAATAAGTGATAAAGATTTTGACATATAGCCTATATAGCTAACTTATAAGCAAAATTTTTTCCAAGATTTTCTTTTAATTCATTATTAAATCTTGCTGCTTCAGCTCCATCTATTATTCTATGATCATAAGATAACGACAGTGGAAGCATTGTTCTTACTTCAAATTTATCATTTACTAAAACCTGTTGTTTTCTTAACTTTCCAATTCCTAAGATTGCAACTTCAGGGTAGTTAATTATTGGAGTAAAAAATGAACCGCCTATACCCCCTAAACTTGTAATAGTCATAGAGCCTCCAAAAAATTCCTTTTTATCAATTTTTAATTTTTTACATTTGTCACTTACTATTTTTAGTTCATTATTAATTTCACCAATTTTTTTATTATTAACATTTCTTATTTTAGGAACCATTAATCCATGTTCGGTATCAACAGCTATACCTATGTGAAAATATTTTTTTAAAGTCATTTTTCCATCTTCTATATTGTCTATAGAACAGTTAAATGATGGAAATTTTTTAAGTGCTGCTGTTACAGCTTTTATTATAAAAGCTAATGGAGTTATTTTTTTATTTTCTCCTGTATAAATATCTTTAAGAGAATTTCTAAATTTTTCCATTTCAGTTACATCAGCTTCATCATGATTTGTTACATGGGGTATTGTTGTCCAAGAATTTGTAAGATATTTTGCAGTAAGTTTTTTTATTCTTGGAATATCTTTTACTTCAACTTCTCCAAAATCAGAATGTGAAAATTCATTTTTAATTTTGCTTTTTTCTGAAAAAGATTTTTGAAAATTTTTTTCTTTGACAAGGTTTTTAACATCACTTTCTATAACTCTTCCTTCTCTTTTACTTCCTATAATTTGGTTAATATCTAAACCTAATTCTCTTGCAAATTTTCTAACTTTTGGGCTTGCTGGAACTCTACTTTTTCTTTCAGACATATTATAATTTACTTGGAAACGGTTTTTCAGTTTCTATGTTATATTTTTTTATCGCCTCTTGTGCATATTTTGATGCTATTAATTGTTCTTTAGAAAGAATACTAAGCGCATAAGTCACGATATGTTTTTTATCTACTTCAAAAAATTTTCTTAAATTTTCTCTTGTATCACTTCTGCCAAATCCATCCGTACCTAATGAATAAAAACTCTTTTTCACATATGGTCGTATTTGATCAGAATGACCTCTCATGTAATCGGACGCGGCTAAAATTGGTCCTTCTGTTTTTCCAAGGCATTTGTCAACATATGAAACTTTCTGTTTTTTATCTGGATTTAAAAGATTATATCTTTCAGTTTCCATGCCATCTCTTCCTAATTCATTGAAACTTGTAACGCTCCATACTTCACTATCTATTTGATATTCATTTTGTAAAACTTCTGCACCAGCAATAATTTCCCTTAATATAGCTCCAGAACCTATTAATTGTATTTTTGTTTTTTTAAATTTATTAAATTCTCTAATTTTATACATCCCTTTTAATATTCCTTCTTCGCAATTTTTATCTTTTGGCATTTCCGGGTGGGAATAATTCTCATTCATTGTTGTTATGTAATAAAAAATATTTTCTTTTTTTTCATGCATTCTTTTTAATCCATCTCTAAAAATTACTGCTAACTCGTAAGAAAATGTTGGATCATAAGATACACAATTAGGTATAGTAGAGGCTAACATATGACTATGTCCATCCTGATGTTGCAACCCTTCACCTGCAAGTGTTGTTCTTCCAGAAGTTGCTCCTATTAAAAAACCTCTAGACTGACTATCTCCTGCGGCCCAATTAAAATCACCTGTTCTTTGAAATCCAAACATTGAGTAAAAAAGATATATTGGTATCATTTCAATATCGTGGTTTGAATAAGCTGTTCCCGCTGCAATCCATGATGACATTGATCCTGCTTCGTTAATTCCTTCTTCTAAAACTTGTCCTTTTTTGTCTTCTCTGTAAGAACTTAATTGCTCTGAATCTTCTGGTTCATATTTTTGACCCTCATGTGCATAAATCCCTATTTTTTTAAAAAAACCTTCCATTCCAAAAGTTCTTGCCTCGTCAGGAATTATTGGAACAAGCCTTGGGGCAACATTTTTATCTCTTAGCAGATTTGTTAATAATCGAACAAAAACCATTGTTGTAGACATTTCTTTTTTTCCAGTTGATTCTTTCAAAGAATCAAAAATATCTTTTGGTGGAGCCTTAATTGGTTTGGCATACGTTGTTCTTTCTGGAATAAAGCCTCCTAAATTAAGCCTTCTTTCCTTCAAATATTTTATTTCTGGAGAATTTTCATCTGGCCTAAAATACTGAATTTCTTGAACTTGCTTATCGGTCAAAGGAACATCGAACCTATCCCTGTAATACATCAAATCATCAGTATCCATTTTTTTTTGCTGATGAGTGGTATTAACGCTCTCTCCAGTTTTACCCATTCCATACCCTTTTATAGTCTTTGCTATAATAACTGTTGGGCTTCCAACATTTTTTGAAGCCTGATCATACGCTGCATAAACTTTGTGTGGATCATGACCACCTCTATTTAACCTCCATATATCTTTGTCTGATAAAGCAGATACTAATTCTTTTGTTTCGGGATATTTGCCAAAAAATTTTTCTCTCACGTATAGCCCATTTCTAGCTTTGTAAGCTTGGTACTCACCATCAACTGTTTCATTCATTAATTTAACTAAATGACCAGTTTTATCTTTTGCTAATAACTGATCCCAATATGATCCCCAAATTACTTTTATAACATTCCAACCAGAGCCTCTAAAAATCCCTTCTAGCTCCTGAATAATTTTGCCATTTCCTCTTACTGGTCCGTCTAATCTTTGTAAATTACAATTAACTACAAAAATCAAATTATCTAATTTTTCTCTAACTGCTAAACCAATTGCACCTAATGACTCAGGTTCATCAGTCTCACCATCTCCAATGAAAGCCCAAACCTTTCTATTTTGATCTTTAATTAAACCCCGATTAATTAAATATTTCATAAACCTAGCTTGATAAATAGCTAGCATTGGCCCTATACCCATCGATACAGTTGGAAACTGCCAAAAATTTGGCATCAGCCATGGATGAGGATAAGATGATAGACCACCTGGTTTTACCTCTTGCCTGAATTTATCTAACTGTTTCTCATTTAATCTACCTTCTAAAAAAGCTCTAGCATACATTCCTGGAGCACTATGTCCTTGAAAATAAATAAGATCCCCTCCAAATTTATTATTTTTTGCTCTCCAAAAATGATTCATCCCTACGTCATAAAGAGTGGCAGCAGATGCAAATGTTCCTATATGTCCTCCTAATTCAGGGAATTTTTTATTTGCCCTAACAACCATTGCTGCAGCGTTCCACCGAATTAAAGATCTAATTTTTCTCTCAATATTTTGATCTCCTGGTGACTTTACTTCTTTATCAGGAGATATTGTATTTATATATGGTGTATTTCTTGAAAGAACCAAGTCAGATCCTTGTTTATAAGAATGTTCAATCAATTGTTTAATTAAAAATTGTGCCCTTTTACTTCCGTCTGTTTCTAATACTGCTGAAAGTGAATCAATCCATTCTTTTGTCTCAGTTACATCAATATCCTCACTATTTTTTGATAAATTATATTTTTCTGTAGCAATTTTTATTGGTGTATCAACTATTTTTTCTTTTTTTTCTGCAGCAACTTTTATTGGTGTATCAACTATTTTCTCTTTTTTTTCTATAGATTTTTCAGCTTCTCTAATTAAATTTTCTGTATCTTTAGGTATTTTTTCTTTTTTAACTTTTAATTCTTCAGAATCATTTTCTTGTTCATCATTTACCTCTAAAATTAAATCACCCTTTGAAACTTTATCACCAACTTTTACATTTATGTTTGAAACAATACCTTCTATTTCTGATGGAACTTCAACACTTGATTTGTCGCTTTCTAAAGTAACTACAGGATCATTTTTTTTTATTTTTTCCCCTACTTTTACAATTACTTCAACAATTTCAACTTGTTCGAAATCACCAATATCGGGTACATTTAATTGATTTGTCATTATTTGTTTAATTTTAACACATTTTAATCCTTTTTTGGACAAGCTTAGATGTCATATAGATCAATTATGCTTAGCTTATTGCTTAAAAAATTTAAAAAATCTAAAAATTTAAATGATTTAGATGCAAGAAATTGGATCCAAATGATAATTTTAAATAAAAATTATTTTTTTACAAAAAATTAAACCCTCTCTAAACACATTGAAATTCCCATTCCTCCACCAATACATAGAGTTGCCAATCCTCTCTTAACATTTCTTCTTTTCATCTCATGAAGTAATGTAACAACTATTCTACAACCAGAGGCTCCTATGGGATGACCAAGAGCAATTGCCCCACCATTTACGTTAACTTTTTCTTTTGGAATTTTTAATTCTTTTATAACAGCTAAAGTTTGGGCAGCAAAAGCTTCATTTGACTCAATTAAATCTAAATTTTTTATTTCCCACCCAGCTTTTTCTAAAGCTTTTTTTGATGCAGGTATTGGACCCAATCCCATTAGAGCTGGATTAACTCCACAAGCTGCCCAAGAAACAATCTTTGCCAAAGGAATAAGGTCTCTTTTTTCAGCTTCCTCTCTAGTCATAATTAAAACTGCAGCTGCTCCATCATTTATACCTGAAGAATTTCCTGCTGTTACTGTTCCATTTTCTTTAAATGCAGGTTTAAGTTTTGATAAACTTTCAATTGTAACATCTGATCTAGGATGTTCATCCAAAAAGATTTTATTAGATTTATCATCTAGTATTTCGTCTTTAAATTTATTATTTTTTATTGCTTCCTGCGTTTTAATTTGTGAAGATAAAGAAAAATTATCTTGTTCTTTTCTTGTAATGTTACACTTCTCTGCAACATTCTCAGCTGTAACTCCCATATGATAGTTGTTAAATGCATCTATTAAACCATCTTGAAGCATATAGTCTTTATTCGAAAATGACATATTTTCTTGCCCACCAGCTATAACAATTTTTGAATCATTTAATAAAATTGATTGATATCCTGAAATAATAGCTCTTAATCCTGAGCCACACACTTGATTAATAACATATGCTGTTTTTTCATCTTGTATACCTGCGCCTCTAGCTGCTTGTCTCGCTGGATTTTGCCCCGTTCCTCCAGTTAAAACTTGGCCCATTATAACTTCATCAATTGATGATTGACTCACTTTTGATTGAGATAAAATATTTTGAATTACAGATCTTCCTAAATTATGAGCCTCAATTTTAGCCCATATACCATTATATTTTCCAATAACTGTTCTTAAAGCAGATACAATAACTACATCTTTAGAATTTTTTTGCATATAAGTACAATAATTCCTAATTTGTAAAATTACATTAAAAAATATAAGTATATATATAATAATTAAAAAATAGCGCCTGTAGCTCAATTGGATAGAGCGCTTGGCTACGGACCAGGAGGTTCTGGGTTCAACTCCTAGCAGGCGCACCAAAAGTATAAATTTTATGAAAGTATCTTTACAAAATGCGGTTATTTATTTCTTTTTGATTGTTTTGCTTATTTTGTTAATATTTACAATAATCATATAGTAGATATGTCAGAACAATTTGAGCAAACAAGTATAAAGCCAGGCTTTATGAAACATAATGGTGGTCTTTTATTTAGAGCTATTTCAGAAAATGAATATGAATTTAAATCAATAATAAATAATAATCATTTAAATAAAGCAGGTATAACCCATGGCGGATATATAGCTTCATTAATCGATGCTGGATCAGGTACAGCAGTTCATAGATCTACGAATACTAATTCTTGCGTAACAGTTTCTTTGGATATAAAATTTATTGCTCCAACAAAAGAAAATGATCAGATTTTAGGTTTTGTAAAAATTTTAAAAAAAACTAAATCAATGGTATTTGTAGTCTGCCACTTACAGTGTAATGGTAAAATAATTGCTTCAGCATCAGGGGTATGGAAAATATTAAAAGCTTAATTCTACGAATTTCTAGTTTGGTAGATAATTTTTATTTATATGCTACAATTAAATTTATAAAAAATTAATTAATTAAAATCTTGAAAATGAGAACTTTTTTTGATCTGATTCGGACCTGTTTTAGTCTATTTTTGTTCTTTGCCAGCAACAATATATAGTAGTTCAAAATATTTAGGCACAAAACATTGAAATGAAGAAAAATAAAATTATAGCTGTTCTTGGACCCACAAACACAGGGAAAACCTTCTTCGCAATAGAAACAATGCTTTCTTTTGATAGTGGTATGATTGGTTTTCCATTAAGACTTCTTGCTAGAGAAGTTTACGACAAAATTATTGAAAAAATTGATCCAAAAAAAGTTGCTTTAATTACAGGTGAAGAAAAAATAATACCTTTAAGTGCAAAATATTATCTTTGCACTGTGGAGTCCATGCCAATTGATAAAAATTTAGACTTTGTTGCAGTAGATGAAATTCAAATGTGTTCCGACCATGAAAGAGGTCATATTTTTACAAATAGACTTTTAAATTTACGAGGTGCAAAAACAACGATGTTTATGGGTTCAAATTCAATAAAAAGTATAATTGATAAATTAGATGGTGATATTGAATATATGCATAAAGAAAGATTATCTAAACTGACTTACTCTGGATATAAAAAAATTTCTAGAATTGAAAGAAAAACAGCAATTATAGCTTTTTCTGCTGAAGAAGTTTATGCAATTGCAGAGCTAATTAGAAGACAAAAAGGTGGAGCTGCCATAGTTATGGGATCTTTAAGTCCAAAAACTCGCAATGCTCAAGTCAGCCTTTATCAGTCAGGTGATGTTGATTATTTAGTGGCAACAGATGCAATTGGGATGGGAATAAATATGGATTTAGATAATGTCTATTTTTCTAATTTAAAAAAATTTGATGGAAAAAAATTGAGGAAATTAAGTATAGCTGAAATTGGACAAATTGCTGGACGAGCTGGTAGATATTTAAATGATGGTACTTTCGGTATTACTGGAGACTGTTTAGAAATTAATTCTGAAGAAGTTGAACTATTAGAAAAGCATAAATTTGAAGAAATAAATACTATTTTTTGGAGAAATTCTGATTTAAATTTTAACAATGGAACTGCTTTAATTAAATCTTTGGATGAAAAACCAAAACAAAAATGGCTTAGAAGAATCCATGAATGTGAAGATGAAAAAGTACTAAAAAATCTTCTAAAAGACCTTGAAAGTTTAAAAATTGACAACGACAGAAATGAACTAGAATTATTATGGGAATGTTGCCAAATTCCTGATTTTGTAAAAAAAACTTATGGTCATCATGTACAAATCGTAACAAAAGTTTTTAATTTTTTAAAAAATAAACCTGGAAGAATAACTAGTACATATATGAAACTACAATTATCTCCTCTTGATAAATTAGATGGAAATGTTGACTCTATTTCGAATAGAATAGCGAATGTAAGAACATGGTCTTATGTTTCAAATAAAAGTAATTGGGTTGAAAATCAAGATTACTGGATTGAAAGAACAAAAAATCTTGAGGATAAATTATCTGAAAGACTTCATGAAGAATTAACGAAAAGCTTTATTGATAAAAGAGCTAGTGTTCTAGCCAGAGGACTTAAACAAGATATTTCTTTTGATACAAAAATTTTAAATAATGAAAGAGTTATGATCAACAATCAATTCATAGGACAGCTAAAAGGATTAAAGTTAGAACTAGACTTAAAAATGGGGGCGCTTGATACTGATGTTAAATCTTTAAAAAAAGCAGCCAGACAAGCTATTAGTCCAGAAATTTTAAAAAGAATTGAACAAATTAAAAAAAATGGACTGATTGATTTAAAAAATGATTTCAAAATTTACTGGAATAATTTTCCTATTGCTATTTTAACGCCTGGCAAAAACTATCTTAAACCAGAAATAAAATTAATAATTGATGATATGGTAGATAATGATGATCAATTAAAACTAATTGAATATTTAAATTTTTGGATGAACGAAAAGATTGGTGAAGATTTAAAAAATTTAATTGATCTAAAAAATATAAAAGAAACAAATACATCTATTAGAGCTTTAGCTTATCAGTTATATGAAAATAATGGGGTGGTAAAAAGAAACGATGTTATAAATTTCATTAAATTTTTAAATCAAGATGAAAGAAAAATTTTAAGGACATTAGGTGTCAAATTTGGAAGATATCATATTTTTTTACACAGACTATTTAAACCTAACGCGGTATCTCTTAGAGTTTTGCTTTGGAAAATTTTTCATCAAAAATATTTAACTTTGGAACCTCCTAAGTTTGGTCTTAATTTTTTTGAAGATAAAAAAAATATAAATCCTAATTTTATGCTCATGTGCGGCTTTGAAAATTTTGATAAATATTATGTAAGAATTGATATTTTAGAAAGGCTTTTTTTAAAAATTATGGATTTAAATAAAAATAAAGATGTTAAATTAAATTCTGAAATGCTTAATTTACTTGGTTGTAATAAAAATGTTTTTACAAAATTAATTCAAAAAATGAATTATAAAACGTTTACAAAAGATAATGACTTATATTTCAGATATTTACCTAATAAAAAAATAAAAAAACAGTTTATTTCAAAAATAAGTAATAAAATAAATAATGACAATCCATTTAATATTCTAAAAAAAATAAATTTCAAATAATGCTTAGTTTTTTTTCAAAAAATAAAAATAATGAGTCAGATAAGAGCAGTTTACATATAAAAACTGCTGCACTTCTAATACATACAGCTAAAATAGATGAAAATTATTCAGATAAAGAAAAAAAAATTATAAAAACAGCTTTAATTAATTTAGGGGTTAATGAGGAAAATTTTGAAAATATATTCAAAAAAGCAGAGGATATTGAAGCTAATTCAAACCAAATATTAGAATTTACTAAAGAAATAAAAAATAGTGATGAAAGCTTTAAAATAAAAATAATTGAGACATTATGGAGTATAATATATTCAGATAACAACTTAGATATGTACGAATCAAATTTTATGAGACGCTTAACTGGTTTATTATACCTTGACAATAAAATTGTTGGGAATATTAAAGAAAAAATAAAAAAAAAATTTAACAAATGACATACTTAGTTAATGACAAATGTATAAAATGCAAATTAATGGATTGTGTCGAAGTTTGTCCTGTTGATTGTTTTTATGAGGGAAAAAATATGCTTGTAATTAAACCCGAGGAGTGTATAGATTGTGGCGTTTGTGAACCAGAGTGCCCAATAGGTGCTATAGTTCCAGACACAATAGATGAAAGTAATAAGTGGTTAGAACTAAACACAAAATACTCGGAAATTTGGCCAAATATAACTGAAAAAAAAGATCCACCAGAGGATCATAAAAAATACGAAAATGAAGAAAATAAATTTGAAAAATATTTTAAAGAAAACCTTTAAGAAAACAGTTAATAAAAAAAAAATTAAAAAAACTTTAATAAAAGTTAAAAAAATAAAATTAAAAAATAAAAATAAAAAAATAAAACAAATAACTAAGCCAATAAAAATAGTAAAAGAAAAAACTAGCCTTTTAAGAATTTCAAAACAAAATGAACAAAAACCTGAAATTAAAAAAATAAAAAAACAAGAAACAGAAAAAAAGCAATTCAAACCTAAAGATTATATTGTCTACCCAAAACATGGTGTCGGACAAATTCTTTCGGTAAGTACAAAAATGATTGGTGGCATTGAAGTACAGTGTTATGATATAAAATTTGAGAAAGATAAAGCTATGGGATTATTGCCCATTAATAAACAATCACACTTGAGACCTTTAGCGACCATTAACCAAGTAAACAAATCTATTTCTATTCTTAAAAGTAAACCAAAAATTAAAAGGTCTATGTGGAGCAGGAGAGCTCAGGAGTATGAACAAAAAATTACCTCAGGGAAAATCTACGAATTAGCTGAAGTAGTAAGAGATTTAAATAAAGGTGACGATATAATGGTTGATCAATCTTATAGTGAAAGACAATTATTTGAAAAAGCTTACGAACGAATATTATCTGAATTTCAAATTATTTTAAAAATATCAAAAGAAGATACCCAAAAAAAATTAAATAAAGCATTGAAAAGAAATTTAGAAAATCAAACTAAAAGTGTAGAAGATAAACCAGTAGCTGATCCTGAAAATAAAATAAATGAACAGATTGAGGAAAGAGTAGAATAAAAAAAACGCTTCTCACACAAAAGTTATGAGAAGCGTTTTTAAAAAAGAAACTATCTTCTTCTTCTTCTTTTCTTAGCTTTTTTCTTAGCTTTTTTCTTAGCTTTTTTTCTTCTTTTAGCCATCTTTAGCTCCCTGTTTTATTTTACGAATCAAATGATTCGTTATTAGTTCTATTTTTATTTTTTTTATTAACTTATGTCAAACATTTAATTAAAGAGAAATTTAATTTTAAATTAAAAAAATTTAATTTATTTTTTTAATTTAATTAAAGTTAAAAAGATAAGATTTTACGCGCTTAATAAACTGTTTTGAAAATTAACTTTAATATAAGTTTTCCAATTTATTTTTATACTTTTGAATAATTTTATACCTTTTAAGTTTTAATGTTGGTGTTAACATTCCATTTTCAATTGAAAACTTTTCATTAATTATAAAAAATTTTTTAATATTTTCTATTTTAGATAATTTTTTGTTAACTTTTTCAATTTCTTGTTTAATTTCTTTTTCTATTGAAGATTTTTTTTCATCATTAAGAACTATCAACGCAACAAGATATGGTTTATTATCTCCGTAAACAATTGCTTGATCAATTATTTCAGAATTAACTAACTCATTTTCGATTTTTAATGGTGAAATATTATCTCCACCTGGTGTAATCAAAATATCTTTCTTTCTATCGGTTATTTTTAAATAATTATTTTCAAAGACTCCTATATCCCCTGTATGAAGCCAACCATTCTTTAATACTTTATCTGTTTCTTCTTTGTTGTTCCAATATCCAAGCATAACATTTTCGCCTTTAACTAGGATTTCTCCATCCTCTGCAATTTTTACTTCATTTCCTTTAAATGGAGGTCCAACTGTTTCTACTCTAATATCATTTATTGGATTGCAACTCACTACTGGGGACGTTTCTGTTAGACCATAACCCTGTAGAGTAGGTAAGCCTATTGCATTTAAAAAAAAACCTACTTCTTTATCAAGAGCTCCTCCTCCTGAAACGAAAGTTTTTAAAGATCCACCAAATTGAGCCTTGATTTTTTTTCTTACAATTTTCTCTAAAATTCTATCTTGAATTTTTTCAATAAAATTTAATGGCTCTTTTTTAATTTTTTTAAGACCAAGATTTATCATTTTTTGAATTAACACTTTTTTGAATCCTGTTGCTTTATTAAAACTTGCATTTATTTTTTGATAAAGATTTTGATAAAATCTTGGCACAGCAGTCATAATTTCTGGTCTGCAGTCATTCATATTTTTTATTAACTTCTCAATACTTTCTGCATAAAATACTCTCGCTGCTACTGTAATTTGAACAAATTGAACTGTGTGTTCATAAGAATGAGATAAAGGTAACCAAGTCAAAAATCTAGTTTGATCTTTTTTTATCAATGGTTTTAAAATTTCAATAGCCCCCTCACAATTATTCAAAATTCCACCGTGGCTTAAAATAACTCCTTTTGGATTTCCTTGTGTTCCAGATGTATAAATTATGCAAGCAGGATCTTTTCTAGTTATTCCAATTTTTAAATTATTATTTTCGTCAATTAATTTTGAAAATAAATCATTTACATTTATATAATTACCTTCCTCAATATCTAATAGTTTTTCAAAAGAAAAAATTTTTTTTATAAAGTTTTTATTTTTTACTATATTTTTTAATTTTCTAAATTGTTCATCGTTTGATACGAAAACAACTGATGGGGAGCAATCATTGATAATATATTCATAATCTCTCTCTGCATAAGTTGTATATGCTGGAACAGTTATTGATCCTGATAACATAATAGATAAATCGGAAATAAACCATTCTGGTCTATTTTCTGAAACTAATAAGCACCTATCACCTTTAGTTGTAATTTTTTTTATTTCCTCTGATAAAATATTGATGGCTTGATAAGTTTTTTCCCAAGTAAAATTTATATTTTTATCTTTTAATGATGATAATAAGACTTTTTTTTTATCTTTTTGATTTTCAAACTGCTTAAAAAATAATTCAACTAAATTATTAATATTACTTAAATTCATAATCTTTTGGTGGGCGAAGAGAGAATCGAACTCTCACTTCTTGCGAAACACGATTTTGAGTCGTGCGCGTCTACCAGTTCCGCCATTCGCCCTTTGTTTGCATAAATTTTTATTATAAATATAAATAGTATAAAAAGTTAAATTGTATTAAAACCAAAAAATGTTCAGCAAATTGTACGATAAATGTTTAAAACTTGCATCTCATAAAAGTGCTAATTTATATCTATCTATTGTTTCATTCGTTGAAAGTTCCTTTTTTCCAATACCACCAGATGTAATGATTGTACCTATGGCAATCGCTAAAAAGAGCAGCTATTTTAAAATATTTTTAAATGCTACTATATTTTCTGTACTCGGTGGATTACTGGGGTATTTAATTGGTTTTGCATTTGCAGATTTCGCAATGAGTCTTGTAGAATTTTATGGTTATGAAGAAAAAGCAGCAAAATTGAAAATGAGTTTATCCCAAGGAAGTGGAATGTATACCTGGCTGGGTATACTTTTTTTAGCAGGTTTCACACCTCTGCCATATAAAGTTTTTACTATTACAAGTGGATTAATAAGTTTTAATATTTATATTTTTTTAGTCACTTCTTTGATAGCCCGTGGTTTAAGATTTTTTATGGTCTCTTTTTTATCTGCTAAATATGGTGAACCATTTGCAAATTTTATCAAAAAAAAGGAGCAATATGGTCATCTTTTTTAGGTTTTTTAATTATAGCTTTTTTTTTAATAATTTATTTAATATTAAAATAAAATGTATAAATTAAAAAAAAAAACTGAACTAAATATTATTTTTTTTTTTAGCATTTTTGCTTTAGCAAGTGCCTTTTTTATTGAATATATTTTAGGTCATAAACCTTGTAATTTATGTTTACTACAAAGAGTTCCATATATTCTAGCTATTATATTAATTGTACTAGTTTTAATTTTACAAAACTTTGAAAAAAGTATTTTTCTTTTGCTTGGTTTAACTTTTTTATTTGCAACTTTTTTATCATTTTACCATTTTGGAATTGAGCAAGGTTTTATTGAAGAATCAGCTGTTTGCGATTTAGAAAAAGAAAGCAAAGATTTATCAAAAGAAGACCTATTAAAACAACTAAAAAGTAGTTCAATAAGTTGTAAAAATGTTGATTTTAGATTTTTTGGTCTTTCACTAGCTACAATAAATATTTTTATTTCTTTAATTTTTTCTATTATAACTTTCAAAATATTCTTAAATTATGAAAAAAACTAACAAAAATAAAATTGAAGAATTTATAAGAGTAGATCATGCTGGAGAAAGAGGGGCTATTAAAATTTATGAAGGTCAACTTTTAGCGCTTAATACTATTATAAAAGATGAAAAACTTAAAAAAAAAATCGAGGAAATGGTAATACATGAAAAAGAACATGCCGATTACTTTGAAAATGAAATAAAAAAAAGAAACATTAGTCCCACAAAATTTTTGCCATTATGGGATTTACTAGGTGTTGGTCTTGGTTTTGGCTCAACTATATTAGGAAAAAAAGCTGCAATGCTTTGTACCGCTTCTGTAGAAGAAGTAATAGATGAACACTATCAAAATCAAATAAATCAAATTGAGTCAGATGAAAAAGAACTTAGAAACAAAATAATCAAGTTTAGGGAAGACGAACTTAATCATAAAGATATTGCTTATAATGAAGGCGCTACTAAAGACGGTTTATATTCTATTCTTGATAAGATTATCAAAACTGGATCAAAAATAGCAATAAATATATCTGAAAAAGTTTAATTAAGGTTCTAACTCTACATCCCAATATAAATAGTCAATCCAACTTTTATGTAAAAAGTTTGGTGGAAAGTTTTTTCCGTTTTTATGAAGATCTTCTGTTGTAGGTTGATAAGGTTTTTGATTTAAGATCATACCAGATTTTTGTAATAATCTTCCGCCTTTTTTAACATTGCAACTTGAACATGCAGTTACAACATTATCCCAATCAGTTTTTCCGCCCTTAGATCTTGGAAGTAAATGATCAAATGTTAATTCTTTTTTGCTTCCACAATACTGACAGCTAAACTTATCTCTTAAAAATACATTAAATCTTGTAAAGTTTGGATTTGATAAAGGATTGATAAAACTTTTTAGTGCAATAACACTTGGTAGTTTCATGCTAAACGATGGACTATGAATAATTTTATCATAATAATTTACAATTGAAACTCTATCTAAATAAACTGATTTTATTGAATCCTGCCAACTCCATAATGACAAAGGATAATAACTTAAAGGTCTATAATCCGCATTTAAAACTAATGCAGGACACTTTTCCAAAGAAGTATTTTGATCAATTATACTCATAATAAATAATAGATTAGCTTAAAAAATTTTATTAATCAATAATTTCAAAAAAATTAAATTAAAATTTCACTATAAAAATAAATTATTTTTTATATAATTTAATGCAAGACTTGAGGCTTCTACCGAAATATGATGTCCGCAATTTTTTATCATCCTTGTTTCTACTGCTACATTATTTCTAATCAAAAAATCTTTTGCTTCTAATAGGCTAGAAGGCGATACTATTTCATCTAATTCACCGTGTATGAGCAACATTTTAGTAGTAGAAATTTTTCTATTTCCTAAATCTATTTTATCAATAATTTTTCCAGAAAAACCAATTATGCAATTATAATTTTCAGAACTTACTAAGCCCAAATTAATAGACATCATGCAGCCTTGACTAAAACCCGACAAAATAATTTTAGAACTTTTTAAATTATATTTCTTTTTCACTTCTTCTAAAAATTTTAATAAAATTACTTCTGCTTTTTTAGACTCTTCAAGAATATATTTTGGGTCCTCATTGCTTAAATCAAACCACTGATATCCTGTAGGATTTACAGCACAAGACTCTCTAGCATCTGGGCATAAAAAAACTGTATTTTTTAAAAATCTTTTCCATCCTAATGTAAGCATACTAATATCTTGACCATCTCCACCATATCCATGAAGTAAAATTATAGCATAATCAATATTCTCATTATTATCTGGTTCTATAATTTTAGTATTCAAACAAAATTTCATAATATTATAATTATTTTATATTAAAAAAATTAATTATATTTCCTTAACCAATCAATAAATTTTTTATCAGTAAAGTCTATTACACCCATAATTCTTGCAAATTCCTCACCGTTTTTATTTATTATCACTGAAGTTGGGATACCTCTTAAAGAAAATAAGTTTGCTAGCCTTACAGTATCATCAAAATATATATCCAAATTTTTAATTTTTAATTTAAAAAAAAATTTTTCTGCTTTTTCAATTTTTTCTTTTCCAACATTTATTGGAAAAATTTTAAGATTTTCTAGTTTACTAGTAGACTGAAGTGTGTCTAAATGTGGCATTTCTTCACTACAAGGAGCACACCAAGTAGCCCAAAAATTTAAAATGACTAATTTACCTCTATAATCACTGAGTTTAATTACTTCACTAAATTTGTTTTTAAACTCAATATTTTCTAATTTTTTAGCTTCACTATAAACTATTAGATTTTTAAAATTTGGTTGCTCAGTTGAATAACAAATAACTGTTGATAACAAATAAAAAATAACTAATAAAAATTTATGGGTTAATAATTTCATTCTAAAATGTATAGTTACATATCATGAGTAAAAATAAAAACAATAAACCAGTTTGGAGCTCTAGAATAAGCAAAGATACTTCTTATATCTTTCAAAAAGTGGGTAGTTCATTAAGAATAGACAAAAGACTTTTTAAAGAAGATTTAAGGGGTTCAATTGTTCATGTTGAAATGCTCTATAAACAAAAAATTATATCATTATCTGTAAAGAATAAAATTGTTTGGGGGCTAAATAGAATATTTAACGAAATTAATAGAAAAAAATTTTTTTTTAATGAAAAAAATGAAGACATTCATATGAGTATAGAGAAAAGATTATTTGAAATAATTGGTGACGATGCTGGATATATACATACCGCAAGATCTAGAAATGATCAGGTGTTAACTGATTTTAAATTATGGCTTAGAGACTCAACTAAAGAAATTATAAAAGAGCTAAATTTAACAATGCAAATTATAATAAAAAATGCAGAAAAAAATATTAATACTATAATGCCAGGATTTACGCATTTAAAAAATGCCCAACCTATTTCATTTGCTCATTATATTTTAGCTTACATGGAAATGTTTGGAAGAGATAAGAAAAGATTTAAAAATAATTTAGAAAATCTAATGGAAAATCCCTTGGGCGTTGCTGCTTTGTCTGGAACATCTTTTAATATTGATAGAAATTACACCACAAAAAAATTGAAATTCAATAAACCTACAAATAATTCAATTGATACTATTTCGGATAGAGATTTTGCATTAGATTTTTTGTATTCTGTATCAGTTTGTTCAATTCATATATCAAGATTTTCAGAAGAATTCATAATTTGGAACTCTGATGCGTTTAAACTTATAACTCTAAATGATAAAATTGTAACCGGATCATCTATGATGCCACAAAAAAAAAATCCTGATCCTTTAGAATTTTTAAGAGGCAAAACGGGAAATGCATTTGGTAATTTATTCTCAATGCTAACTATATTAAAAGGTTTACCACTTTCATATTTTAAAGATTTACAAGATGATAAAGAGTTAGTTTTTAATTCATTCGATCAGCTAAAGTATTCTTTGCAAATTTTAAGAGAAATTCTAAAAAATTTTATTGTAAATAAAAAAAGGATGCTTGAGCTTGCCGAGAATGGCTACATAACATCAACTGATTTAGCTGAATATATGGTTAAAGAGATGAATTATCCTTTTAGAAAAGCTTATCAACTAACAGCAAAAATAGTTAATCTGGCAGAAAAAAAGAATAAAAGATTGGATGAATTAACCTTCGAAGAAATTAGAACTATAGATCGTAAGCTTAATAAGGATGTTTTAAATGTTTTTGATTTAAAAAATGCAGTAAATTCAAAAAAATCTTATGGAGGAACTTCTTTTGAGAATATAAAGAAAATGATAAAGAAATATAAAAAAGAATTAAATGATTAAAAAAATAATTATTATTTTATTTTGTTCTATAATATTTTTTTCATGCGGAAAAAAAGGTGACCCTGAATACAAAGAATCAATAAAAACTATTAACTCAGTAAAAACTGTGTAATGAATTTTAAGAAAAATAAATTATATATAGAAAATATTGAAGCTAAAAATATAGCAAAAAAATTTGGAACCCCATCATATTGCTATTCATTTAATCAATTAAAAAAAAATATTCAAAATTTTAAAAATAATTTTAAATCAATTAATCCTTTAATATGTTTTTCTGTAAAATCTAATTCTAATATTCAAATTTTAAAAGAAATAAAAAGATTTGGAATAGGAGCTGATGTAGTTTCAAAAGGTGAACTTTTAATTGCTCTTAAAGCTGGAATAAATCCTAAAAAAATAGTTTTTTCCGGTATTGGTAAAACTTTTGATGAAATTAAATTTGCCATTGAAAAAAATATTTTGCTTATTAATGCCGAATCTGAAAGTGAAATTAATGAAATTGAAAAAATTGCTAAAAGCAAAAATAAAAAAATTGATATAGGAATAAGACTTAATCCAAATATTAATGCAAAAACACTTAAAAAAATTTCTACAGGTAAAAACGAAGATAAATTCGGAATAGAAGAATTAAGTTTTTTAAAAATTTTAAAAAAATTTAAAAACTCTAAATATTTAAATACAAGATGTTTAAGTGTCCACATCGGCAGCCAAATAACTGATTATCGCCCATATACGAAAATGATTGGTGTACTTGATAAAATAATTAAAAAATCAAAACATAAATTTGATTTTATAGATTTGGGTGGAGGAATGGGAATAAAATATGATAACAAAACTAAATCCCTTAATTACAAAAAATACAATTTAATAATTAGGCAATTCTTAAAAAAAAATAATGTTAAAATTATTTTTGAACCAGGTAGATCTATCATTGCAGACACGGCAGTTCTTCTTACAAAAATCATTTATATTAAAAAAACTAAAAAGAAAAATTTTATAATTTTAGATGCTGGTATGAATGATTTAATGAGACCAGCCCTATATGGCTCAAAACATCAAATTATTCCACTAATAAAAAATAATAAAATAATAAGTAAAATACATGATTTTGTTGGTCCAATATGTGAAAGTACTGATAAATTTTTATCTTTAAAAAAATACCAAAAAATAAATGAAAAAGATATTTTGGCAATTTATGATGTGGGTGCTTACGGAATGGTCTTATCATCAAATTATAATTTAAGAACAAAGCCCCCTGAAATAATGATTAATAAATCTTCATTAAGGGTAATTTTAAAAAGACAAAAACTTAATAATATTATTTAGTTTTTATTAAACAATGATTAGAAATTTCCTTTTTTCAATTTTTTTTTATATTGGAATTATTTTAATCTGTATAATTTTTTTACCTACCTTTTTTTTACCCCAAAAAATAGTTTTGTTTGGAGGAAAAATAATGGGCCATTGGTCAAGATTTTGTTTGGAATTTTTTTTATCTACTAAAATAGTTATTAAAGGAAGTGAAAATTTAATTAGAAATGAAAAATTTTTTATTGCTTGTTCACATCAATCAATGTTTGAAACTTTCTATTTGCAGACTATATTTAATTCTCCAATATTTATTTTAAAAAAAGAATTACTTTCAATACCTATATTTGGCTGGTACTTAAAAAAAATAAAATCTATATCTATTGATAGAAATAAAATTAACAAAGAAAATCTTTACTTTTATGAAAAAATAAAAATGTCATTAGAATCAACTAATAGACCAATTATTATTTTTCCTCAAGCTACAAGGGTTGCAGCTAATGATAGATCACAATTTAAGAAAGGCGCTTCAAGAATTTATGAAACTCTAAATATTAAATGTCAACCCGTTGCAATAAACTCTGGAAATGTTTGGCCCAAATCAGGAATGCTAATAGCTAATAAAACTTTAACAATTTCAATTTTAGAGCCTATAAATTCTGGTTTAGACTCCAAAGAATTCTTAGAGATTTTACAAAATTCTATTTATAAAGAATTAGATAATATTTCTTAACCTTTCATTGGCATAACAACATATATACTGTCGAAATCTGAAGGATCTTTAATTAATGCTGGTGAACCAGTATCATTTAAAAAAATTTCTATTTTATTTCCATCAAGTTGTGAAGCAATATCAATCAAGTATCTAGAGTTAAAACTAATATTTAATTCATTATCAAATTTTACATTTAACGTTTCTTTTCCGTCACCACTGCTTGTGTTGTTGACTGAAAGATTTAATTTATCTTTAACTAAATTAAATTTTACACCATCTTTTTTGTCTAATGAAACTGATGCAACTCTATCAACTGAATTTAAAAATAGTTCTAAATCAACTTCTAGTTTTTTTTTATTATTTTTTGGTATTACCTGAATATAATTTGGAAACTTTCCATCAATAAGCTTAGAAATTAAAATACTATTTTCTAACTCAAATTTTATTTTTGATTTTTGGTTAGAAATTTTTACATCTCCATCATAATTCTCTAAAAGAGAGCAAATTTGAAATATAGTTTTTTTTGGCATTATTATTGGTTCAAATTGAATTTTTTCATTTAACAAAACTTTTGAAATTGACATCCTATGACTATCGGTAGCAACCGCAGTTAAAAAATATTTATCATCTATATTTGTTTGATGAAAATAAATACCGCTCAAATAATGTCTAGTTTCATCATTAGAAACAGAAAATTTACATTTATTTAATAATTTTAAAAGCTTCTTAGATTTTATAATAAATTCGTTTCCATTGAAATTTTCATCAGTTAAAGGAAATTCTGTAGCAGGAAGGCAATTTAAATTAAACATAGACTTTTCAGACTCGAGATGAATTTTATTTTCATTTGTTAATTCAAAATTGATCTTTTTTCCTGGTGAAAATTTTCTAATAATATCATATATAGTTGAAGAGGTTGTTGTTGTTTTTCCTTCTTCTGCTATTTCCACATTTTTAATCTCATTAATAAAAATTAAATCTAAATCTGTTGCAGTTATTTTTAGTTTAGAATTGCTTGCATCAATTAAAACATTGGATAATATTGGAAGAGTGCTTCTTTTTTCTATTACACCTTGGCAATAACTCAATGATTGTTGTAGGTCTTTCTGGTTAATGCTGAATTTCATTTGATTGATTGTATAAAATTTGGTTTTTTAAAGTATCAATATTGTTGCAAAGCTCTAGATCATTTTTTTTTAAATTTTCAATTGTTTTAATTGAATGGATTACAGTTGTATGATCTCTATTAGAAAAATCTCTACCTATTTCAGGAAGAGATTTTGATGTTAAAATCTTTGTTAAGTAAATAGCAGTTTGTCTAGGTCTTACTAAATATCTTGATCTTCTAGAAGACAACATTTCAGTTTTAGAAATTTTATAAAATTTACATACTAAAGATTGTATTAAATCACTTGTTACCCTATTCTCTGATACATTTAACAAATCCTTTAAAACCACTTTTGTTTCTGACAAATTTGGTGTTTTATTATAAATTCTTGAAAAGGATACTATTCGATTTAATGCGCCCACCAACTCTCTTATACTACTTTTTATTTCTACACTTAAAAATTTCTGTATTTCTTCAGAAATATTTAACTGATTAGAATAATATTTTCTTAACTCGTCAGTTTTCAGTTTAATAATCTTATATCTTAATTCATAATCTGATGGCTGAACATCAATTACCAAACCTCCAGAAAATCGAGATTTAATTCTCTCTTGCATTCTAGTAAGCTTATTAGGAGGTCTATCGGCAGAAATGATTATTTGAGAGCCTTTATCTAATAATGCATTAAATGTATGAAAAAACTCTTCCTGCATTGCTTCTTTTCCGTTCATAAACTGAATATCATCAATCAATAAAGCATCGGCATTCCTAAAATATTCTTTAAATTTAACCATATCATTTGATTTTATTGATTTAACAAACTGATACATAAATCTTTCTGCTGAAATAAACATAACTTTATTGTTATCTTTAAGTTTTAAACCTATTGAGTTTAAAAGATGTGTTTTTCCCATACCCACACCACCATAAATATATAAAGGGTTATAATGAGAAATATTTTCAGATACTTTTTTTGATGCCTCAAAAGCAAGTTTATTGCTTGAGCCAGTTATAAAATTATCAAAATTTCTGTTAGGATCTATTCTGTTATACTGAAAAAAAAAGTCTTTTATAAATGATACATTATCTTTTAAAAAATTTTTATTTTTATCATTAACATGATTTATAATTTCTTCTTTTTTTTCATCCAAAGAAAGTTCAATTCTATTTATTTGTTGTTTATAAGATTTAACTATTTGTAAAATTTGGTCTAGATATCTTGAAGTAATCCAGTCTCTTATAAAACGTGTAGAAACAGATAATAAAATATAATTATCAAACTCATCGACAAAACTAATCTTTCTTAACCAACTCTCAAAAATATCTTTTCCAAATTTTTCTTTCATCTCAATTTGAATTTTTTCCCAAGAAACTTTGGTTTGATGGGTTTTATTAAGCAAATTTTTATTTTTCATGATTTTTTAAAATGAAATTCAATTAAGACTTTTAGAAAATTTAATCAACAATATTTTTTAAAAATAACAAAAAAAATAAAATCTGCGAGTGTATTTTTTAATTTAAATTAAATCTGGAAGAGAATAAATTTTAAACTTTAAAGTGAAGAAAATTTTTTAAATAAAAAAAATTATTAAAAATTAATTTTAAAAAAATTAAAACTATATCTAGTAATAATAAAAAAAATTACCTTTTATTTAGTGCAAATCTTAAGTTGTAAAAAAAAAACACTCTTAAGTTGTTAAAGAGAATTTATTTTTTTAGTTATTCTTGACAGATTTCGTGATGCATTTCTTTTTTTTATTATTCCTGTCTTAGCAATCTTCATTATTTCAGAATTTAACTTAGGAAGATAGGTCAAAGCATCTTTTTTATTTTTCTTCTCAATTAAAACGTTCATCTTCTTGATAGCAGTTTTAAATCTACTTTTTCTAGACTTATTTACCTGAGTCTGTCTTGAAATCCTTCTTATAGTTTTAATTGCCGATTTTATATTTGCCATTTTTGTGGAGGTATAGCTGCAGAATTAAGTATGGTCAACTTATTAATTAATTATTTTTGACATATATCACAATAGAAAGTTGATCTATTTGAAATTATTTTTTTTTTAATTATCCCACTACAATTTTTTATTAAACACTTCAAATTTTCACGTTGATAAACGTTAAAATTTTTTTGAAAAGATCCAAAGCTTCCGTCAGTATTAGTAAAATTCTTAATTGTAGATCCACCTTTTTTTATTGCTGACATTAAAATATATTTTGAATAATAAATTAACTTTTTATAATTCTCTAATGATAATTTTCTCGATTCTATTGATGGATTTATTTTACAAAAAAATAGTATTTCGCTTGCATAAATATTGCCTATTCCTGAAACAAATTTTTGATCTAATAAATAATTTTTAATATTTTTACTTTTTCCTTTTAATTTTTTTTTAAGGTAATTTATATTAAACTTTTTATCAAATGGTTCTGGTCCATATTTATTAAAATAATTAAAAAGTTTTTTTTTACTTGAAAAAATTTTAAAAAATCCAAATCTTCTAGGATCATTGTAAATTACTTTTAAAGTATCAAAAAAAAATTCTATATGATTGTGTTTTTTTGGAACTAATGGTGAATTATAGAAGCTAACATTAGTTAACAAATTTTTATTTTTTTTTTTAACTATATGTATTGTGCCTGACATACCTAAATGAAAAATACAAAAATAAAAATTTTCCAAATCAATTATAATATATTTAGAAAAACGTGAAATATTTATAATTTTTTTATGTTTTAAAATATTTTTAAAATTGCTAGGTAATTTAAATCTAAGATTCCTATTTTTTACAATAATTTTTTTTATTTTTTTAAATTTTATGTTTTTATAGAGTGATTGTTTGACTATTTCTATTTCTGGCAATTCTGGCATTTGATACTATATTACTCTCTATTAAAAAATTAAATAGCATGAAACAGGTTCTACAAAATCAAAAAGACAAAGTTAAAAATGTTTTTAATAATGTTTATGATAAATATGACTTAATGAATGACTTTATGTCCTTGGGTATTCATAGAATGTGGAAAAAGGATTTTGTTATGATGATGTCCCCAAGTTTAAATAAAAAACTAATAGATGTTGGATGTGGAACTGGCGATATAGGAAAACTTTTTTTAGATGTTGTTAAATATAAAGGTAAAGTTTCTAATGTTGATCCAAATAAAAAAATGATAGATCAAGGAAAAAAAAGATTTAATAGTATTAAAAATATATCTTGGCACTTAGAAAGTGCTGAAAAGCTTAGTTTTAAAAAAAATTCTTTTGATTATTATACAATTAGTTTTGGTCTTAGAAATACAAAAAATATTAATCAATCTTTAAAGGAAGCCTATAGAGTTCTAAAACCTGGCGGAAGATTTCTTTGTTTAGAATTTTCTAAAATTGAAAATTCTAACCTAAATTTTCTTTATAAAAATTATTCAAAACTTATACCAATAATTGGAAGCTTAGTAGTTGGTAAAAAAGAACCCTACGACTACTTAATTGAAAGTATCAACAAATTTATAAACCAAGATGAATTAATTAGTTATATGAAAAGATCTGGTTTTAAAAATTGTTCGTATCGAAATTTAAGTGGAGGTATAGTTGCAGTTCATTCAGGTTGGAAAATATAATGATAAAAAAAATTTTCATATTATTAAAAATAGCAAGAAAAATTGCATTATCTGATGCCATTAAAATAGTTTCTAAACTTCATGAACTACCTTTGTTTATAAAAATTTTTTTTGGAATTTTTTCTATCTCTTTTTCAGGAATAAAAAACGAAAATCAAAAATTAAGTGATGAGGAAAGATTATGCAATTCAATCGAAGATATGGGAACTACATTTATTAAGTTAGGACAATTTTTAGCAACAAGGCCTGATATAATTAGTGAAAAAATTTCAAAACAACTTGAAAAGTTGCAAGACAGACTTCCTCCGTTTCCAACTTCCGAAGCAAAGCAAATTTTAAAAGAAGATTTTGGAGAAAATTTATATAAATCAATAATTAATTTTAGTGAACCAGTTGCTGCAGCATCAATAGCCCAGGTCCATAAAGCTCAAATAAATGATAATGGCACAGTTAAAGATATAGCAGTTAAAATTTTAAGACCGAATATTAAAAAAACATTTAATGATGAGATAGATGCTTTAATGCTTTTAGCTTTTTTTGTTGAAAATATTATTGTAAAAACAAAAAGACTCAGATTAGTAGAAGTTGTTTTTCTTTTAAAAGAAATAACAAATCATGAAATGGATTTAAGATTTGAAGCTGCTGCAGCTAACGAATTTGCAGAAAACACAAAAAATGATTCTGGTTTTTATGTTCCGAAGATTTATTGGAATTACACAACTGAAAGAGTTTTAACACTAGATTGGATTGAGGGAATATCTATTCGAGAAAAAGAACTAATTGAATCAAAAAAAATAAGTATAAATAAAATTTCATCAGATATTATCCAACATTTTTTGAGACATGCGGTAAGAGATGGTTTTTTTCATGCGGACATGCATCAAGGAAACTTATTTATAGATAATTCTGGGTTAATAGTTCCCATAGATTTTGGAATAATGGGAAGATTAGATAAACTTAGCAGACGTTATTTGGCTGAAATATTATATGGTTTTGTTCAAAGAGATTATAAAAAAGTTGCTGAAGTTCATATAATAGCAGGATTAGTTCCCAAAAATGTTAATGTTGATGAACTAGCTCAAGCATTAAGATCAATAGGAGAACCTATTTTCGGCCAGTCAGTAAAAGATATTTCTGGTGGAAAACTTCTTAAACAATTGTTTGATATAACAGAAAAATTTAACATGCAAACTCAACCTCAACTTCTTTTGTTGCAAAAAACAATGGTAGTTGTTGAAGGAGTGGCAAGAAAACTTAATCCTAATACTAATATTTGGGAAACATCAAAACCTGTATTAGAAAAATGGTTAAAAGAAACTCAAAATCCAGTTTATAATCTTACTGAAACTTTAAAAGACTCTGCTGAAGTTTTAAAAAAACTTCCAGAACTTCCAAAAATTATGGACAAGGCAAATCAAGCATTAACTTTTCTAGCAAGTGGTCAGATACCTGAAAATTCAAATTCTTATTCAGCTTTAAAAGATAAAGAGTTAGAAATGAAATCCTTTAGAAATCAAAGTATTGTTGGATTATTATTGCTTGTATTTTTAGGATTCATAGTATTTTAATTCTTCATGAATATTTTTAAAAACAAAAGAATATTATTAATTATATGTGGTGGAATTGCTGCATATAAAAGTTTAGAAATAATAAGATTATTAAAAAAAAAGGATGCTCAAATTAAAACTATACTTACAAAAAATGCCAATAAGTTTATTACCCCTTTATCAGTAGTTTCACTCTCTCAAGAAAAAGTATACTCAGATTTATTCGATCATAAAAATGAATCTGAAATGGATCATATATCTCTTTCAAGATGGTCAGATTTGATTTTAATAGCCCCGGCAACAGCTAATACTATATCTAAAATTGCTTTTGGAATTGCTGACGATTTAGCATCTACAACCATATTAGCTTCTGATAAAAAAATTTTTCTAGCTCCAGCTATGAATGTAAGAATGTGGGAACACCCATCAAATAAAGATAATATTAACAAAATAAGAAATATTGGTTATGAAATTATTGGTCCAGAAATAGGAGATATGGCATGTGGTGAATATGGCAAAGGTAAAATAACTGAACCAGAATCAATAATTGCATATATAGAAAAACATTTTAAAAATTTAAAAAATAATAAAAAATTTAAAGCTTTAGTAACTGCTGGACCAACTTTAGAGTATATAGATCCAGTAAGATATATAACTAATAAATCTAGTGGAAAACAAGGTTTTGCAATTGCAAAATCATTAAAAGATAATGGTTTTGAAACTACATTAATTTCTGGTCCTACAAATCTAGACCAAATTCCTGGGATAGAAACAATTAGAGTAAATTCAGCAAAAGAAATGTTAGACGCAACTCTTAAAAATCTTCCAGCTGATGTTGCTATCTTTTCAGCAGCGGTAGCGGACTATAAAGTTAACAAAATAGAGACTGAAAAAATAAAAAAGCAAGATAATTTAAATTTAACTTTAGAAAAAAATGTAGATATCTTGGGACATATTTCTAAACATAATTCGCTTAGACCTAAATTGGTTATTGGCTTTGCGGCTGAAACAAGTGAGTTAGAAAAAAATTCACAAAAAAAACTATTAGAAAAAAATTGTGACTGGATTATAGCAAACGATATATCTAATACTAATATTGGATTTAATTCTGAATATAACGAAGTTTCTATTTTTTATAAAAATATGAAAAAAGAAAAAATCCTAAAAGTTGAAAAATCAGTTATAGCTGACGAAATAGTAAAAAGAGTAATTAAACAAATTAATTAATTCAATGGTTAAAGTTTTAATTAAAAAACTTGATCCAAAAGTTAAATTACCAATTTATAAAACTGAAGGATCATCTGGTATGGATCTAATGGCTTTTATAGATAATCCGATAAAAATTCCTTCAAATAGTTCTGCAATAATTCCAACTGGAATTTCACTAGCAATACCTAATGATGTTGAAATTCAAATAAGACCAAGGTCTGGATTAGCGGCAAAATCAAACATTGGTGTATTAAATTCCCCTGGAACAATTGATAGTGACTATAGAGGAGAATTAAAAATAATTCTTTTTAATCATGCAAATGATGAATTTATAGTAAATAATAATGATAGAATTGCTCAAATGGTTTTGATGCCTGTTTTGAAAATGAATTTTGAAGAAGTAGATGAACTACCAAAAACTTTCAGAGGCTCAGGTGGTTTTGGATCTACAGGAAAATGAATAATACTTTAAGCAAAAAACAAATTGAAAGATACTCAAGACAAATAGTTCTTAAGAATATTGGAGCAGTTGGACAACAAAAAATTTTAAAATCAAAAGTTTTAATAGTTGGTAGTGGTGGACTTGGATGCCCAGTTGCAGATGCTCTCTGTAGGGCAGGGGTTGGTACTATTGGTATTATAGATAATGATAAAGTTAGTCTATCCAATATTCACCGCCAATCCTTTTTTACTTCAAAAGATGTAGGGAAATATAAAGTAAAAATTTTAAAAGAAAGAATAAAACTAATAAATCCTGAAACAAAAACAGTTATTTTTAAAGAAAAAATTACAAATTTAAATATTAAAAAAATTTTTAAAAATTTTGATATAATTGTTGATGGATCAGATAATTTTAAAACAAAATTTTTACTAAATGAATATTCATTAGAATACAAAAAAATACTCATAGTAGGTGCTATAAGTAAATTTGATGGACATATTTTTTCTTTTAATTTCCATAACAAAAAAACATCATGCTTAAAATGCTTTTATCAAACAGAAATAACAGACGAATTTCTCGATTGTGAGTCAGAAGGTATTTTAGGTCCGGTAGCAGGAATAGTTGGAAATATTCAAGCTAATGAAGTACTAAAAAAAATTTTAAAATTAGATAATAGTTTAGATAGCTCAATATTAATAATAAATTTATTAAATCTTAGTTTTAGAAAAGTAAAATTTTTAAAAAAGAAAAATTGTGCATGCAAAAAAAAATAATTTTATTAATTTTATTTTTAAATTTAATATCTAATTCCTTTGCTGTCGAAAAAGATTATTTTATGATGCTAAAATATTCTAAAGTAAATGTTAGATTTGGACCTAGTCGTGATTATCCAGTTAAATTTATTTACAAAAAAACTTTTTTACCATTGAAAGTTATAGATAAAAAAGAAAACTTTAGAAAAATAATTGATTACAAAAAAAATAGTGGATGGATACATATTTCACAACTCAAAAAATCAAGATCTTTAATAATTCAGTCTGATAGAATTTTGTTTGAAGGATCTACTAAAAATTCAAAACCAATAGTTAATTTACAAAGTGGAAGACTTTTATTAGTTAAAAAATGTAAAAAAAATTGGTGTAAAGTATCAACGGACCAATATATTGGATGGATACAAACAGATAATATTTTTGGAATTATAAAATAATATTCTATCTTATATCAAATCTGTCCAAATTCATTACCTTTGTCCATGCTGATATAAAATCATTTAAGAATTTCTCATTTGAATCGTCTGTAGCATAAACTTCTGATAACGCTCTTAGCTGAGAATTAGATCCAAATATTAAATCTGCTCGTGTTGCTTTCCATTTCACTCTTTTTGTTTTTCTATCTACTCCTTCAAAAAACTGTTCCTCTTTATCTATTTCTTTCCATGTAGTTTTCATATCTAGAAGATTAATAAAGAAGTCATTAGTTAATGCCCCAGGTTTTTTAGTAAATACTCCATAATCTGAACTGTCGTAATTAGTATTTAATACACGCATACCTCCAATTAAAACTGTCATTTCTGGACCTGTCAGTCCAAGAAGCTGAGCTTTATCGATCAACATTTCTTCAGCTGAATTAGTAGGGATACCTTTTCCATTAGTATATCCCTTTGCATGCATCTTAATATAGTTTCTAAAACCATCTGCTACTGGTTCAAGAAGGTTAAATGAGTTTTTGTCAGTTTGATCTTGTTTTGCATCACCTCTTCCTGCTTTGAATGGAACTTTAATTTTTTTACCACCCTTTTTAGCAGCATTTTCAATACCAACTGATCCTCCTAAAACTATTAAATCTGCCAAAGAAACTGATTTATTTTTTGAGTCAAATCCTTTTTTAATTTTATTAAAAGTATTGATTATACCAGATAAATTTGAAGGATTATTTACTTCCCAATCTTTTTGAGGTTCAAGAGCTATTCTTGCTCCATTAGCACCTCCTCTTTTATCGGATCCTCTAAAAGTTGATGCAGATGCCCATGCAGTTGTAACTAACTGAGAAACGGTTAAACCAGATTTATTTATTTTTTTCTTTAATAACTCAATATCTTTATTTTTAAGTTTATATTTATTTTTTGTTATTGGATCTTGCCAAATCAATTCTTCTTTAGGAACATCAAAACCAAGATAATTTGCTTTTGGACCCATATCACGATGAGTAAGTTTGAACCAAGCTCTTGCAAATGCATCAGCAAATTCATTTGGATTTTGATGAAAATGTCTCGAAATTGGACCATATTTAGGATCTAATTTTAGTGAAAGATCGGTAGTCTGCATCATAGGAAGATTTTTTTTAGATCTATCATGAGCATCTGGGGTCATTTCTATAGCATGCCCATTCTTTTTAGGTTTCCATTGATGGGCTCCTGCAGGACTTTTAGTTAATTCCCAATCATATCCAAATAAATTGTCAAAATATCCCATATCCCATTTAATAGGGTTTGAAGTCCATGCACCTTCAATGCCACTACTAATAGTATCAACTCCTAAACCACTCTTATAGTTGCTATTCCAGCCAGTTGCCTGGTCTTGGATCTTTGAACCTTCTGGTTCTGGACCTTTATGCGACTCTGGAGCAGCACCATGAGATTTTCCAAATGTATGCCCACCTGCAACGAGTGCAACAGTCTCATAATCATTCATTGCCATACGTCCAAAAGTTTCTCTAATATCATGAGCAGCTAAATAAGGATCTGGATTAGCGTCAGGTCCTTGAGGATTAACATAAATTAAACCCATATGTGATGCACCTAAAGGATTTTCCAATTCTCTTTTTCCACTATAACGATTTACTCCAAGCCATTCCTTTTCGGAACCCCAATAAATATCTTCCTCTGGCTCCCAAATATCTTCTCTACCTGCTCCAAATCCAAAAGTTTTGAAACCCATTGACTCTAGAGATATATTTCCAACAAGTATAAATAGATCTGCCCAAGATATTTTTCTTCCATATTTCTTTTTAATAGGCCATAACAAAAGTCTTGCTTTATCTAGATTTACATTATCTGGCCAACTATTTAGTGGTGCAAATCTTTGGTTACCTGTTCCAGCTCCCCCTCGACCATCTCCTGTTCTATAAGTTCCAGCAGCATGCCAAGCAAGACGAATAAAAAATGGACCATAATGACCATAATCTGCTGGCCACCAATCTTGTGTATCGGTCATCAATTTATGAAGATCTTTTTTTAATGCTTTAAAGTTAAGCTTTTTAAATTCTTTTTTATAATTAAATTTTTCTCCCATTGGATTTACCAATGATGAATGTTGACTCAAAATTTTTAAATTAAGACTATTCGGCCACCAATCTTTATTTGTTTGTCCTTTACCCGTTGAATGCTTTGGTGGCGTTCCTGCACCAGTAAATGGACACTTTGATTGTTCTTTAATCATTTCTTTGCTCATAATACTAATTTATAATGATTCTAAAGTAGAGTCAATATTGCAGAGTTGTCACATTAAATAATATAATTATTTTGTAATATTTGAGTTTAGTTACTATTTGCAACTTTAACTAAAACTTCAATAGACTTTATTTTTTTTCCTGGCAGCGGATTTTTTATATTAATTTTACCAATATCACTATCGTGCAAGTCTATAAGTTCTTGTGTACTTTCGTTAAAAAAATGATGATGACTAGATATATTTGTATCAAAATAATTTTTTTCACTATTTATTGAAATTTCTTTTAAATGACCTTTTTTTGTTAGGGCGTTGATAGTATTATAAACTGTAGCCTGTGAAATTTTTTGATCTCTTTTTTCTTGTAAAAGCGTATTTAAATAGTTGATAGTAAAATGAAATGTTTTTTTACGATCGAAAAGTACTTTACATATTTTAATTCTTTGTTTAGTAGGTCTTAAACCTGCAGATCTCAATTTTTCAATAAAAATATTGTTATTGTTCATTTTTTTGCCTAATTTATACCAATTGAAATTAAATTGTATATTGTAATCTTAATAAATAATAAAGTATTAAAGATCTATATTTATGGAAAAAAAATCATCATACTCCTATGAAGACCTAATTAATTGTGGAAATGGTGAGCTTTTTGGCCCTGGCAATGCAAAACTCCCTTTGCCACCTATGCTGATGTTTGACAGAATTAGTGAAATTAGAGAAGATAAAGGAAGTTTTAAAAAAGGATTTTTGAAAGCTGAATTAGATATAAAAGAGGATCTTTGGTTTTTTAGTTGTCACTTTAAAGAAGATCCTGTTATGCCAGGTTGTCTTGGTTTAGATGCAATGTGGCAACTAGTAGGTTTTTATCTTGGTTGGCTTGGAAATCCAGGAAGAGGAAGGGCTTTAGGAGTCAGCTCTGTAAAATTTACTGGAGAGGTATTAAAAAATATTAAATTAGCAACTTACGAAATTGATATGAAAAGAATTTTAGTAAAAGAAGGAACTACGGTTGGATTGGCTAATGGTACACTAAAAGCAGATGGCAAAAAAATTTATTCTGCTGAAAATTTAAAAGTGGGATTATTTAAATAATGAAAAGAGTAGTGGTAACTGGTATTGGAATTGTATCTTGTTTAGGAAATAATCAAGAAGAGGTTTATAAATCATTATTAAATTCAAAATCTGGAATTACATTTGCTGAAGAATATAAAGAATATAACTTAAAAAGTAATATTCATGGTAAACCAAATATTAAACTTGAAGATCATGTTGATAGAAAATTTATAAGATTTATGGGTCCTGGATCAGCATATAATTATATTTCTATGACTGAAGCTGTTAAAGACTCTGGGCTTGAAGAAAAAGATGTAAGCAATACTTCGACTGGTATGATTATGGGATCAGGTGGACCTTCAATTCAAAATGTTATTTTAGCAGCTGATAAAACACGTGAAAAAAATCCAAAAAAAATGGGGCCATTTGTTGTTCCAAGAACTATGTCGAGTACCGCGTCTGCTACATTGGCAGTTCCATTTAAAATTAAAGGTGTTAACTATACAATAAGTTCTGCTTGCGCAACCAGTGGACATTGTATTGGAAATGCAATGGAGTTAATCCAATTAGGAAAACAAAATATTATTTTTGCTGGAGGAAGTGATGAAGTTCACTATGCAATGTCAGCAATGTTTGATGCTATGACTGCCTTATCTTCAAAATATAATGATACTCCAGAAAAAGCCTCAAGACCATATGATAAAACTAGGGATGGATTTGTAATTTCAGGTGGTGGTGGTGTTTTAGTGCTTGAAGAATATGAACACGCAAAAGCAAGAGGAGCAAAAATTTATGCCGAATTAACTGGCTATGGTGCCACATCTGATGGCTACGACATGGTAGCTCCATCAGGTGAGGGTGCGGTGAGATGTATGAGAATGGCTTTAAGTACAAGTAAAAATAAAATTGATTATCTAAATACACATGGAACTTCAACACCTGTGGGCGATATAACTGAACTGAAGGCAGTGGGAGAAGTTTTTAAGGATAATGTACCTAAAATAAGTTCTACAAAATCTCTTTCTGGTCACTCGTTAGGAGCTACTTCGGTACATGAAGCTATTTATAGTTTAATTATGATGAAAAATAATTTCATCTCAGCTTCTATAAATATAACTGACATGGATGATGAAGCAAAAAAATATCCTATAATTACAAAAGTAGAGAAAGATGTAGTTTTAAATTCTATTATGTCCAATAGTTTTGGATTTGGAGGAACTAACGCAACTTTAGTTTTTGAAAAGATTTAATTTATGAGTTTAATGAAGGGCAAAAAAGGATTGATCATGGGTGTTGCTAATGAAAGATCCATTGCTTGGGGAATTTCACAAAAATTATCTGAAGCAGGAGCAGAATTAGCATTTACCTACCTAGGTGATGCTTTAAAAAAAAGAGTAATTCCTCTAGCGGAAAAATTAAATTCAAATGTTACTTTTAGCTGTGATGTTGAAAAAAAAGAAGAAGTAATAAAACTTTTTGAAGATATAAAATCGAAATGGGGTCAAATTGATTTTGTTGTTCATGCAGTTGCCTTTTCAGACAAATCAGAATTATCAGGAGAGTATTTAAATACTACTAGAGAAAATTTTTTAAAAAGTATGTTAATTTCATGTTTTTCATTTACTGAGGTTGCAAAAGAAGCCTCTCAGATAATGAATAAAGGTGGAAGTTTACTTACTTTAACTTATGAGTCTAATAAAGCCATCCCAAATTATAATGTTATGGGTGTTTGTAAATCTGCTCTTGAAGCAAGTGTTAAATACCTAGCTAGGGATTTAGGGTTAAAAGGTATTAGAGTAAATGCAATCAGCGCAGGACCAATTAAAACTTTGGCAGCATCAGCTATTGGGGATGCAAAGTTCTTATATAAATGGAATGAGGATCACTCTTTTTTGAAAAGAAATGTAGATATTCACGATGTTGGTAATTCAGCTTTATATTTATTAAGTAATCTTGGTGGTGGTGTTACCGGTGAAATTCATTATGTAGATGCTGGTTATAATAAAGTCGGCATGCCTGATCCAAAAAATATAACTTAACTTTATGTCTAAAAGATACAGTGGTAAGTCTTTTAAAGATGCTAGTGTTATGAAAAAAGCAAAACTTTCCTTTAAAGAAAAGCGTGAAATAAAAAGAAAGAGAAAAAAAAATAAATAATTAACAACAACTGCAGCTTTTTTTTTGTTTATCTATTATTTTATTTTCAACTTTTATTTCTTCTAACTCTTTTTTATTATCTTCATTATTTTTTTTTTGTTTTAAAACTTTATCTTCAAAGTAGGCATAAATCGAAGTGAAACCTAATTTTGAG
>JBJLDM010000023.1:0-37261 GCA_045567135.1 Candidatus Pelagibacter sp. | reverse complement strand
TTGGATCCATCAAAGATAGTTTTGATAATGTAGCTAACATCGGCGCAGAAGAGTAAAGTAGGAATATAAAGAATAGTGACCAACCTACTGATCTTCTAGCTGATTTTACACTTGGAGTAGTGAAATATCTCATCATAACGTGAGGTAATGAAGCTGTTCCAGCCATCATACAAACCGCTAATGAAATAAATGCCCAAGGTGTAGCGTTAACAGACGAGTGAGCTTTAGTTATACCAGCTAAGCCTTTTGGTACTGTAGCTAAATCAGCTGCAGAATTTTTAGTAAAACCAAATTGACCTTCTAAATCAGCAATTCTAGCTACTTCGTCTGCTAGCATTAAGTGTGGAAATATTCCAGCACCCATTTTATTACTAATCCAGAATACAGGTAACAAGTACGCTATGATTAACACAATGTATTGTGCAACCTGCGTCCAAGTAACTGCTCTCATACCACCAAGCATAGAACAAATTAATATACTTGCTAAGCCAACATACACAGCTATTCCAAATGGAATATCTAATGCTACAGAAGCAATTGTTCCTGTTGCATTAATCTGTGCTGTCACATAAGTGAATGAAGCTACTGTTAAAACCAATACCGCTGATAGTCTTGCTAAGTTACCACCATATCTTGTACCAATAAAATCTGGAACTGTATAACATCCAAATTTTCTTAAGTAAGGTGCTAACAAAGAAGCAACAAGTACGTATCCACCTGTCCATCCAACTAATAAAGCCATATATCCGTAGCCTTTAAAGTAAATTCCGCCTGCCATTGCAACGAATGATGCACCTGACATCCAGTCAGCTGCAGTTGCCATCCCGTTAAATACAGTTGGAACTTGTCTACCTGCTACATAGTACGCATCTAGTTGAAGCGTACGAGATAAATAACCAATTATTGCGTAGATAGATACAGTGAACGCAACGAAACAAATACCTATTGTTTTCGCTGTCATACCTGCTTGCTCAGCAATAGCCATTAAGATTATGAATACAAGGAAACCCCCTGTGTATATTCCATAAACTTTAGGCAAATTGTCTATAAATTTTCCTTTAATCATTTTAGTCATCCTCTCTTTCAGTATAACCAAATTCTTCATCTATCTTTTCTTGTCTGTTTGCAAACCAAAAAATTAATATTACAAAAATTCCAAGTGACCCTTGACATGTCATGTAGTATGACAATGGATATCCAAAAGGTCTGAAGCTAGATGCTTCCATTTCGGTTCCGAAGAAAAAGATGCCAATTGAGAAAACAAACCAGATTGCTAAAGTTACAAATAACAAACCTCTAGTTTTTTCCCAGTGTTTTGCTTGTTTTGACATTTTTAATCCTCCCTATAGGTTAAAAAACGGGATTCATACATATAATGAGATGGATTGAAACCCTTAAAAAACCAAGTTGGTCACTAGAATTAAAGGTTTTTGTATATTATAAACAACCTGGAGTAGAATATGGTTTTAAAATACAAACTTAGTTTCAAAGATATAAAACTTGAAGATTTTAAGGTTTATTTATTTTCTTTATTCAAAGCATTCATACCAAAGAAAAAAATCAAAGATACAAAAGATCTTAAAGAGTTTATTCAAAAAAAATCAGCATGGGTGTCCCAAGTAACTTTGTATAGTTACTTAAAAACAAGAATGGGTACAAAGTATGTGCTGCACTTTGATAATAAGGAATTATTAGAATCGATTAACAAAGCTAAATGGAATATTTATGCAGTCGCTCTGCAAGATCTTACTTTTTTTAGTTTTTCATATCTTAATGTTTTTTTTAATTATCAAGAAATTGAAAATGCAAAAAAGATTTATGAAAGTATCTTAGATGATGAAATTCCAAATGGGATGCCGTTTGATGTAATAGAAAAAGGAAAAAAATCTTTTGAAGAACGTTTAAAAAAAATAGACTGGAAAACTCATTGTAGCAATTTACCATTTAATGATAGTGCTTTGTCTTTATATGAGTGGGCACCTATAGCCGAAGAATTAAAAACCTTAGATAGAAAAATAGTTTTAAATTCTATGATTTTAAAGTGGGATAATATTAAAAAAGAATTTATAAAATTAATAAAATTTTAAATATTTTTTCTATTATCAACTAAGCTTTTAACTACACTTGGGTCTGCTAAAGTTGTTGTATCACCAAGTTGTTCATGTTCATTCGCTGCAATTTTTCTTAAAATTCTCCTCATAATTTTTCCAGATCTTGTTTTAGGAAGCCCAGGAGAAAAGTGTATAAGATCAGGTGTTGCAATTGGTCCAATTTGTTTTCTAACCCATAACTTTAATTCTCTCTCAAGATCCCCATCATGATTTTCACCTACATTTAATGTTACGTAACAATAAAGGCCATTACCTTTAATATCATGTGGATAACCAACAACAGCTGCTTCAGCAACTTTTGGATGTGCAACAAATGCACTTTCTATTTCTGCAGTTCCTAAATTATGTCCTGATACGATTATTACATCATCAACTCTACCTGTGATCCAGTAATATCCATCTTTATCTCTTCTGCAGCCATCTCCTGTAAAATATTTACCATCAAATTGTGAAAAATAAGTTTCTATAAATCTATTGTGATCACCATAAACAGTCCTCATTTGTCCAGGCCAAGATTGAGCTATACATAATCTTCCTCGAGCTTCACCTTTTAATACTTTTCCTTCCTGATCAACGATAACAGGTTTTATACCGTAAAAAGGTTTAGTAGCAGATCCTGGTTTTAAATCTATTGCTCCAGTTTGTGGGCTTATTAATATTCCACCAGTTTCAGTTTGCCACCATGTATCTACTATAGGACATTTAGAATCTCCCACAGTCTTAAAATACCATTGCCATGCTTCAGGATTTATAGGTTCACCTACAGTTCCAAGTAATTTTAAAGATTTTCTTGAAGTTTTTTTAACAGGACCATCACCCTCTCTCATTAAAGCTCTAATTGCTGTTGGTGCAGTATAAAAAATATTTACTTTGTATTTGTCGACTATCTGCCACCATCTTGAATTATCTGGATATGTAGGTATTCCTTCAAACATAATTGTAGTGGCTCCATTTGCTAAAGGTCCATATATTATATAGCTATGACCTGTAATCCATCCAATGTCAGCAGTGCACCAATAAATATCTTTCGGTTTATAATTAAAAATATATTGATGTGTCATTGATGCGTAAACCATATATCCACCAGTAGTATGTAAAACACCTTTTGGTTTACCAGTTGATCCTGAGGTATAAAGTATAAACAATGGATCTTCGGCATTCATTTCTTCAGGTTCACAAATAGGCGAAGCTTTTTTAACAATATCGTGATACCAAACATCTCTACTTTCGTCCCAATTAATTCTATTACCAGTTTTTTTTATGACAATACATTTTTTAACATTTGAACAATTAACTAATGCTTCGTCAGTAATGGATTTTAATGGAATAGTTTTTCCTCCTCTTAAACCTTCATCTGCTGTTATTACGTAATCAGATTTACAGTCGTTAATTCTGCCAGCTATACTGTCTGGAGAAAAACCTCCAAATATAATTGAATGTACTGCTCCAATTCTTGCGCAGGCCAGCATTGTATATGCTAATTCAGGTATCATAGTTAGGTAAATTGTAACTCTATCAGCTTTTTTAATACCTAATTCCTTTAAAGCATTTGCTGTCTTCGAAACTTCTTGATGAAGTTGTTTGTAAGTAATTTTTTTTTGAACTTTTGGGTCATCTCCGACCCAAATAATAGCTGTTTTATCTTTATTCTTTTTTAAATGTCTATCAATACAGTTTGCAGAAGCATTAAGGGTGCCATCGTAATACCATTTAATACTAACCTCAGACTTACTATATTTTACATTTTTGATTTTTTTATAAGGCTTGATCCAGGTAATACGTTTACCTTCTTTCTTCCAAAAATCATCGTTATTTTTTATAGAGTAAGTATATTTTTTTTCATATTGTTTTTTATTGATTAGTGATTTTTTTATCCAATCAGATCTTGTTTTTATTATTAATTCTTGATTTTTTTCAGACAGCCTTTGTTTTTTGTTTTTATTAATTCTTTTTTTTCTGTTTGATATTTTATTTCTTTTTTTTTTTGATCTTTTAGCCATAATTATTATTTTTTTATTTAATATTACTCATCTTATTTAGAATTTGCCAGCTTTTCGTATCTATAGGCATTACTGATAAACGGCTTTGTTTTATTAGGCCTAAATGGCTAAGTTTTTTATTTTTTTTTATATTTTCAAGAGAGATTTTTTTTTTTAAATGTCTTTTATACTTAACTTGGACTGCAACAAATTTTTTCATTTTATCAGTAGGGTCAATAAAAGATTCTTTAATTACTTCAATAATACCAACAATTTCTTTTCCAATATTTGAATGATAAAAAAAACATAAATCTCCTTTTTTCATATTTTTTAAATTTTTTGCCGCTTGGAAGTTTCTTACTCCATCCCAAGTAACACCATTTTTACCAGCTTTTTTTTGTTGATTTATTGACCATACATTAGGTTCTGACTTCATTAACCAATACTGCATTTTAATTAGTTATCAAATTTTTTTTTTCATTCATAAAATTATAGCTTAACTCCAGCTCCTTTTAAAAAAATGGCTTCAGAATCTAGTGGCCATCTTGGTTTTGCAGGATGGTCAAAACTATCATATTTTTTTATTTTAAATTTTTCTAATCCAACCATTGCTATCATTGCAGCGTTATCTCCACATAAATCTAAAGGTGGAAAAATTGGATCAAAATTTTCTTTTATACTTAAGTCAGTTAAAATTTTTCTTATTTTTTTGTTAGCAGCAACGCCACCAGCCACTACAAAAGTATTTCTTTTTTTATTTTTTATTTTTTGAAATTCTTTAAATGCTATTTCAGATTTTTTATATAATATTTTTTCTATTGTTTTTTGAAATGATGCTGCAAGATCATACTTATCTTGATTAGTTTTAATTTTTTTTGAAATTTTTAATACAGCAGTCTTTAATCCAGCAAAAGATAAATTGCATCCACCTTTATTTATTATTGGTTTAGGTAATTCAAATTTTTCAGGGTCTCCTTTTTCTGCAAATTTTTCTAACAAAGGTCCACCAGGAAATTCAATTCCTAATAATTTTGCAGTTTTATCAAAAGCTTCTCCAACTGCATCGTCAATTGTAGTTCCTAATCTTTTATATTTTCCTAATCCTTGAACACTTAAATATTGTGAATGTCCTCCAGAAATTAATAGAAGTAAGTACGGGTAATCTAATTTGGTTATAAGTTTTGGACTTAATGCATGTCCTTCTAGATGGTTGACTGCTATAAAAGGTTTATTTAAAAATGATGCAATTGCTTTTCCAAAATTAAGACCAACAGATAAACATACAATTAATCCTGGACCTGCAGTTGCCGCAATAGCATCTACATCTTCTAATTTTTTTCCACTTTCTTTGATTGCTTTTTTTGCAATAAGATCAATTTTTTCAATATGAGATCTTGCTGCTAACTCAGGAACAACCCCTCCAAATTCTTTATGGATATCCACCTGACTAGATACAATATTTGATAAAATAGATGGAACTCCATTAGCATTTTCTTCTATTAATGCTACGGCTGTTTCATCACAGCTGGATTCTATTCCTAAAATAATAGCTTTTTTTTTCATTAATTTTGTTTTTATTGATAATACAATCTCAATATAAAAATTGATTATAAAATAATTAAATGAAAAGCAAAAAAATTATTATTGGATCTAGAGGTAGCAAATTAGCTTTAATTTATGCTGAAATTGCAAAAAATAAAATTTTTGAAGTTAAATCTAATTTTAAAATAGATGATATTCATATTAAAACAATAACGACAAAAGGTGATGAGGTTCAAAATGTTAGGTTATCCGATATTGGTGGTAAAGGACTTTTTGCAAAAAAAATAGAAGAAGAGTTATTACAAAAAAAAATTGATATTGCTGTGCACGCTTTAAAGGATATGCCATCTAATGAAACAGAAGGTCTTATTACAAATTGTTTTTTAGAAAGGAATGATCCAAGAGAAATCTTAATAAGCAGAGAAAATTTTTTTTTAAAAGATCTAGCTAAAAATTCAATTATTGGAACTTCATCATTTAGAAGAGAATTTCAATTAAAAAAAAAGAGAAATGATCTTAATTATAAATTGATAAGAGGAAATGTTGATACAAGAATAAAAAAACTAAATGATAAATTATACGATGCTATCATATTGTCATATGCAGGAATTAAATCTCTAGGATTAGATAAAAATATTTCTCAAATTTTTTCAACTTCAGAAGTTATTCCTAGTGCTGGCCAAGGTGTTATAGCACTGCAATGTCGAAAAGAAGATAAAGAGATAATTAATTTATTAGAAAAAATAAATCATCAACCAACATATCACTGTGTTCAAGCTGAAAGAAATGTCCTTAAAGCTTTAGATGGCGATTGTGAAACTGCCGTTGGTGCATTTGCGCAAATTGATAAAGATAAAATTAATATTGAAGCAGAATTATTTTCCTTAGATGGTGAGGAAAGATTTTATCATAAGTCTTCAAAAGAACTAAATTTTGCAAGTCAGCTTGGTAAAGAAGTTGGTGAAATATTAAAAAAACAGTCTAAAAATTCTTATAAAAAATAATTATGCATATTTTATTAACAAGACCATTGGAAAATAGTCATGATTTAATATTAAGATTTAAATCTTTAGGACATAAAGTTTCACATGTTCCTTTAATTAGTATTGAAAAAGTAAATTATGAAAAATTAGATTTTTCATTTTTTAAAGGAATAATATTTACTAGTGCTAACGCAATTAAAAACTTAGATGTAAAAAATATTGATAAAAATATCGATTGTTTTTGTGTGGGCAATGCAACAGAAGCAGTAGCTAAAGGTGCTGGTTTTCAAAATATTTATTCTGCTAGTGGTAATGTTAATAATTTAAAGGAAATAATTTTTCAAAATTTTGATTCTTTAAAAGGAAAATTACTTTATGTAAGTGGTGAATTAATTTCTAATGATTTAGATCAACAGTTAATTTCCGAAGGATATAATGTTAAGAGGATAATTAATTATAGAGCCATTCATATTGAAAAATTTAATTCAGAACTTATTGAAGAATTAAAAAAAAAAATGCCAGACATTATTTATGTATATTCACAAAATAGTGGCCTTAGTTTATTGAAATTAATCAAGAATTATAGTTTACAAAATTTGTGTATGGACACTAATGTAATGTGTATGGGTGAAAAAACATCTAGTATTTTGAACGAAATTAAGTGGAAAAAAATATTTCTTTTTAATTCTGGAGAAGAAGAATTTTTGCTATATAAAATTTAGTTATGGAAATATTTTATAATTTTAAAGTTCTTTTTTTGTCAGTATGGAACAAGGGTATTCTTGGAGTTGATATATTTCAGATTTTAATAGGAATTGGAATTTTTCTTATTTTTTTAATTTTTAGAGGAATTATAAGTAAAGTAATAATAAAAAAATTAAATAGCATCGCTAAAAGAACAAGCAATAAACTTGACGATACTTTTGTACAAGCAATGGAAGGACCTGCAAGATTCTTGCCAATAGTTCTAGGTTTTTTTATTGCAAGTTATTACATGTCCTTCTCCGAAGAAAGCAGAGCTATCGTAGATACAATTAATAGAACATTAATAACTATATTTATTTTTTGGGTGATACATCAGGTAATAGAACCTATTTCTTATATTTTAAGTGGATTAGATAAAGTTTTAACTCGAGAATTAATTGGTTGGATTATTAAATCGTTAAAAATTTTAATTTTTATTTTAGGTTTAGCCGCAGTACTTGAGCTTTGGGGAATAAAAATAGGACCAATTATTGCAGGATTAGGTTTGTTTGGTGTCGCCGTTGCATTAGGAGCGCAAGATTTATTTAAAAATTTAATTTCTGGAATATTAGTTTTAGTTGAAAAAAGATTTAAAATTGGAGACTGGATACTTGTTGAAGGTATAATTGAAGGAATTGTTGAAAAAATAGGTTTCAGATCTACTGTGATACGAAAGTTTGATAAATCAATCGCAATCATACCAAATTTTCAATTTGCAGAAAATGCTGTAATAAACATAAGTCAAACAACCAATTGGATTATTAGTTGGACAATTAATTTGCAATACGATTCAACAGTTGATCAGCTTAAAACAATAAGAAATGAAATTGAAGATTACATAAAAAAAAATGAAGATTATAAACCTGAACTTGGATATGCAGTTAGGGTAGATCAATTTTCTGAAAGTTCTATTGATATGTACATTCGTTGTTTTACCAAAACAGACGACTGGGATGAATGGTTGGCAGTAAAGGAAAAACTTGCAATTGAAATTAAACAAATTGTAGAAAAAAATAAAGCATCATTTGCCTTTCCTAGTCAGTCTATTTATGTTGAAAAAAAATGATTGCTATTTTTTATTTAGCACTACAAATTTTAAAACTTTATTCTTACGTAGTGATAGCAAATGTTATTATAAGTTGGTTGATAGCTTTTAATATTTTAAATACACAAAATAGATTTGTTTATTCTATTTTAGAATTAACCTATCGATTAACTGATCCAATTTTAAATAAAATAAGACGTTTTTTACCCAATCTAGGTACTTTGGATATATCTCCAATCATATTACTTTTGTTGATTTGGTTTATAGAAATGTGTATGAAGCTTTACTTAGCACCAATGATATTTAACTAATTCATGATATTAATAGACGGAAAAAAAAATAGCAGCTGAAATAAGAGAAGAATTAAAAAAAGAAGTTTCAGATTTAAAATCTAAAACAAATAAAATTCCAGGACTTACAGTAATCTTAATTGGCGATATGGCTCCAAGTCAAATTTATGTCCGTATGAAAGAAAAAGCTGCAAATGAAGTTGGTTTAAAATCTGAAATTATAAAATATCCAGACTCAATTGAAGAAAAAGCAGTATTACAAAAGATTGATGAGCTTAATAAAGATGAAAGCGTATCAGGAATTTTAGTTCAGTTACCTTTGCCGAAACATATTGATAAACAAAAAGTTATTGAGGCAATTTTGCCTAATAAAGATGTTGATGGATTTCATCCTATGAATGTTGGAAATTTATCTTCAGGTTATGAGAGTTCAGTTCCCTGTACTCCTCTTGGGTGTTATTTATTAATTAAAAAAATTGAACCTAATTTAAATGGAAAAAAAAGCAGTTGTTGTTGGTAGATCCAATTTAAATGGAAAACCAATGACACAACTTCTTTTAAAAGAAAATTGTACAGTTACGATTACACATTCTAAAACAAAAGATCTAAAAGGTGAGTGCTTAAAAGGTGATATTATAGTTGCTGCAGTTGGCATACCTGAGCTTGTTAAAGGTGATTGGGTTAAAAAAGATGCAATAGTTATTGATGTTGGAATTAACAAAACCGATAAAGGAATTGTTGGTGACGTTGCATTTGATGAAGTTTCAAAAGTTGCAAAAGCCTTAACACCTGTTCCAGGTGGTGTTGGTCCTATGACCATTGCTTGTTTATTAAAAAATACTATTGAATGTTTTAAAAGATCTCAAAAAAATTAATATGTCAAATTCAATTAGGTGGATTATATTTGTTACTGGATGGATGACATTTAGAGCAGTCGGTTCTAGTTTATTTTTATTTTGGAACATAACTGGAAATGAAAGAGGAGCACCACCGGAATGGGTTTTAGCATTAATTGGAGATTTTATAATTGGTACAACAGCATTTTTTTTAGTTTATGGTATATTAAAAAAACCTTCTTATTTAATTTGGGGATTGTTACTTTCTTGGAATATTTTTGGACTTATAGATTTACTTGGTGCTATAAGAACCAGTTTATTAGTACCTTTCGGACCAATACCAGAAATGGGCTTAACAAGCGTAGGCGTGAGATCTATTTTGTTTTTAAATACTTTTTTACAAATATCTTGCATATATTTACTATTTAAGGATAGCGTTAGAAACTATTTTAAAAATTAGATATAAATTTTACTGAATTTATTTTTTTAAATTTTTTTTATGAAAATTAATAAATCTTTCAACGTTAGATTTATTGAATGTTTTATTTTCTTCAAAAGAAACCTTTTTCATTGAATAAGCATTACTTCTAGTCTGTCTAGATACAATTGTAATATTACCTTTGTATAGTTTGAGTTTAACAGATCCGTTCACTTTACTTCTCTTTAGATCAACAATTTTTTGAAGCTTAAATCTTGCTTTTGAATACCAATAACCATTGTAAATGAGCTCTGCATATTTTGGCATTATTTCATCTTTTTTGTGCATGGTATCTTTGTCTAATGTTACTGATTCAATTGCTCTATGAGCATTAATTAATAAAGTTCCTCCTGGTGTTTCATAAACACCTCTTGATTTTATTCCAATAAATCTATTTTCAACTAGATCAACTCTTCCAATTCCATTTTTACCGGCAATAAAATTTAATTTATCTAAAAGCTTTGATGGGGATAGTTTTTTACCATTTATACTTATTGGGTCACCATTTTTAAATCCTATAGTTACAAAAGAAGGCTTGTTAGGTGCCTTTTCAGGAGAAGTTGTTCTTTGAAAAATAAATTCGGGTGCTGAATTTTTTGGATTTTCTAAAACTTTTCCCTCAGTTGATGTATGAAATAAATTATCATCCACTGAAAATGGTGGAGCGCCTTTTTTATCTTTTGGAATTGATATTCCATGTTTTTTTGCATAATTAATTAAATTAGTTCTAGATTTAAGTTTCCAGATTCTCCAAGGAGCTATTATTTTTATTTTTGGTCCAAAATAATGATAACCAAGTTCAAATCTTACTTGGTCATTTCCTTTGCCTGTTGATCCATGAGAAACAGCATAAGCTTTAAATTTTTTAGCAACTCTAATTTGATCCTTTGCAATTAACGGTCTTGCAATTGATGTGCCTAATAAATAAACACCTTCATAAATGGCATGTCCTCTTATCATTGGATAAATGTAATCTTTAACAAAAGTATCTTTTAAATCTTTTATTATTATTTTTTTAACACCAAGCTTTTTTGCATTTTTAATTATTTTTTTTCGATCAATTTTCTGACCAATATCTGCAGTGTAAGCAATTATTTCAGCTCTATAATTTTCTTGCAACCATTTTAAGATGATAGAAGTGTCTAGCCCACCCGAGTAGGCAAGTACAATTTTTTTTTTAGATTTCATTTACTTAACTACAGCTTTTTTTTTGCCTCATTGTAAGCTTTTGTGAATCCTAATAGAGAATAATGATCAATAGTTTGTGAACCAGATTTATTGTAGCCAGAAATCATAATTCTTGAACCTTTTTTCATAGTTCTAATCATTTTTTTTTCAACTTTATTATCCGCTATCCAGGCGAAACTTTGCTGAGATATATCAAAATTATATTTATGTTTGCCTGACTTAGCAGTTATCGAATTTTGTTGATTAAATTCGTAGCCTGGAGTTGTACTAATTTCGTTTGTTATTTTTTCATTTGGTCTAAAAGAAACAAAAAGTCTTGCATTTCTTTTATTTTTTTTAGGAGCTTGTAAAACTGGTTTAGACTGTGCAAAGCAAGTTATTCCTGAATCTTCAACTAATACCATAGCTTCCCAATCTTTAAATTTGCCAATTTTTTTTACTTCTTCAGCTGAAACTGAAAAACAAAAAAATAAGATTAATAAATTTAATATAATTTTTTTAATTAAGGACATGGATTTGGATATATTTTTTGAACTTCATTAATTTCTTTAACAACTTCATCATTTAAATTTACATTTACACTTTCTATGTCAGTTTTCAACTGCTCCATTGTCGTAGCTCCTATAATTACACTGGTTACAAATGGCTGAATTTCACAAAATTTTAAAGACATCTGTGCCATATCAAGATTATATTTTTTTGCTATCTCATAATAAGCTTCTACAGCTTTTTCTGTATTAGGTTTGTTATACCTTGTCCAAAAATCTCCATCTAAAGCTAATCTAGATTTTTCTGGTTTTTTATTATTTCTATATTTACCGCTTAGAAACCCGATTGCCAAAGGAGAATATGCAAGTAAACCAATTTGTTCTCGTATTGAAATTTCTGCTAACCCAACTTCATAAGATCTATTTAATAAATTATATGGATTTTGAACGGACATCATTCTTGGAAGATTTTTTTCTTTAGAAATTTCTAAAAATTTTACTGTTCCCCAAGGTGTTTCGTTAGACAATCCTATATTTCTTACTTTACCTGCGTCTATAAATTTTTTTAAATTTCCTAATACATCTTCAAATTTATTCCATTCACCTTTATCATTATGTTCATATCCCAATCTTCCAAACATATTTGTATTTCTTTCTGGCCAATGTAGTTGATATAAATCTATATAATCTGTTTGTAATCTCTTTAAACTTCCTTCTAAAGCTTCTGTAATATTTTTTAAACCGTACTGATTACCACCACCTCTTACGTATGATCTCATTGGTCCTGCGACTTTAGTTGCTAAAATTACTTTGTCTCTTTTTTTTGTTTTTTTGAACCAATTTCCAACAATTATTTCGGTATGACCAAATGTTTCAGGTTTAGGAGGTACAGAATATATTTCAGCTGTGTCCCAAAAATTTACTCCTTGATCTAGAGCATAATCCATTTGTTGAAAACCTTCTTCTTGGGTATTTTGCTCGCCCCATGTCATAGTACCAAGACATATTGTGCTTACTTTTAAGTCTGTATTTCCTAATTTTTTATAATTCATTTATTTTTTATTCATTCAATTCTTGAAAATTTTAAAAAAAATTACTATATATAAAATATGAATTTTAATAGACAAAATATTTTTCAAGCCACAGCGGCTAAAAAGACAGTTGTTTGGGATGAAGGTCTTAGATCATATATGCTCAAAGTTTATAATTATATGGCGACTGGAGTTTTATTAACTGGCATAATTGCTCTTTTGTCATTTAAAATTTCTGTAGTTACGGATACTGCTGGAGCAATTACAGGTTTTACAAGTTTTGGTAACGCTCTATTTTTTTCTGGATTAAAATGGGTGGTCATGCTTGCACCACTTGGTATCGTTTTTTATATGAGTTTTGGAATTAACAAGATGAGTTCAGCAAAAGCTCAAACAGTTTTCTGGATTTTTGCAGCTTTGATGGGTTTATCATTGTCATGGATTTTATTAGTTTATACTGGCGTAAGTGTTGCGAGAGTTTTTTTCATCACTTCTGCAACTTTTGGCGCTATGAGTATTTATGGATATACAACTAAAAGAGATTTAACGAAATTTGGATCTTTTTTAATGATGGGATTAATAGGAATAATTATAGCTTCATTGGTAAATATTTTTTTAAAGTCAACAATGATGTATTTTATTATTTCAATCCTTGGAGTTTTAATTTTTGTAGGATTAACTGCTTATGATACTCAAAAAATAAAAAACATGTATGCCGCTTCTGATAGTGGTGAGTTGATGGGTAAAAAAGCAGTTATGGGAGCATTAACTCTTTACTTAGATTTTATAAATCTATTTATAATGTTACTAAGACTATTTGGTCAAAGAAGATAAGAACTACTTCTGTAATTTTTTCCAATTTGTATTTTTTAAAAGGGTTTCTAAATTATTTGAGTTTTTAAGCACTTTACTTTTTGAGTCAGTTATCATGTATTTTAAATTTTGACTAATGGGTTTAAAATTTTTACATATTTTGTACATTGCATTTTCCGCTGCGTTTTTAAAAACGCTAAATTCAACTTGTTTGCTTGAAATTGTAAGGCCATAGTCTTTCCAGGAACCTTCAGAAACCATTTTACCATATAAATCTAAAATAATTTTTAATTCATTTTTTTCAAAAAAATATTTATAATTTTGATCTTTGTTTAGATTATTCACTACAAGTTTTAAATTTTTATTCATCCAATTTGTATTTATTTATTAATCCTATCTGAAATGCTGTAAATATAAAAGTAATTGGCAACATTCCCCAAACTTTAAAATTAACCCAAAATTCTTCAGATTGCGTTCTCCAAACTATTTCATTTAAAATTGCTAAACCAAAAAAGAAATACATCCATCTATTATTTAAAATTTTCCAACCATCATCATTTATTGGTATAGATTTTCCTAATAATTTTTTTAAAATTGGATCATTGGTAAAATATTTTCCAAATAATAAAGCTAAAGCAAACAAAATATTTATTATTGTTGGTTTCATGTAAATGAAAATTGGATTATCGAAGTAAATTGTCAATCCACCAAACAATGTAATTAAAATTCCACTTAAAAGTGGAACCATTGGAATTTTTTTTTCTAAAATCCAAATAATTAAAATAGCAATTATTGTTGCAACTATTAGTGGTGGAATTGCAATTTTCAAATTTTTATCGTTATTATAATAAAATAAAAAAAAGATAACTAACGGACCAATATCAGTAACAAATTTAAGAAAAGATTTATTCACTGCTACATATTAACAGATTAAATAAACATTCACATTTTTTTTATTGATTTTTTATTTTAAATCCTCATATAATCTAGGTATGACAGTTCAAAAAGCAAAATTTTCTATTGGAGATATAGTTAAACATAAGCATTTCGATTTTCGTGGAGTAATTTATGATGTTGATTTTAAATTTAACAATTCAGAGGAGTGGTATCAGTCTATTCCTAAAAATGTGAGACCAAGAAAAGATCAACCATTTTATCATTTGTTAGCCGAAAATGATGATGTAACTTATGAAGCGTATGTATCAGAACAAAATTTGTTGTCTGATGATTCAGAAGAACCGATAAAACATCCTCTTATTAACGAAATTTTTTCAGGAAAAAAAGGCTCAAGTTATTTTAAGCCTTCAAATTAAGAATAATCACTTTTCAAACACATTTAGTTCAAATCTTGGTCATATAAACAAGTTAAATATTGATTATATTCTGATCAAGAGTGCAAAAGTTTCCCTTAAGATTATCTCCCTCGCATTCTTGATCAGAAGTATAACCTTTTTAACTCATTTATTATCAATTTCAATTTGTGTATAAAATCATTGAAATGAAATTTTTTAATCAAAATAAAATATTAAATTTAAGTTTCAGAAGTCAGAAAATAATTTTAATATTTTTTTTATTAATTCTGTCATTAGGTTTGTTTGAGGCACTAATTTTATCACCTGAAGATTATTTACAAGGTGATGCTGTTAGAATTATGTATGTTCATGTTCCTGCTGCTTGGATGTCATTAGGTATCTTTTCTTTTATTGCTTTTTTATCGATTTTAGTTTTCATTTTTAAAAATAAAAATTTTATTTTAATTGCTAAAAGCATTGCACCATCAGGATTTATTTTTAATATAATTGCTCTTGTTACAGGATCAATTTGGGGTAGACCTACATGGGGAACTTGGTGGGCATGGGATGCTAGAATTACTTCAATGCTCATATTAGCATTATTTTATTTAATGTATTTAATGGCCTGGAGAATATTTGAAAATAAAAATTATGTTTTAAAAATCACATCCTTTATTGCAATACTTGGTTCAATTAATGTTCCAATTGTAAAATTTTCAGTAGATTGGTGGTCAACTTTACACCAGCCATCTTCAGTAAATTTAATATCTAAAACAACTATACATTCTTCAATGCTGATTCCGTTAGGTATTATGACTGCGGCATTTGTCCTATTTTCTTTGCTGATTTTTTTAATGAAATATAATACAGAACTGATAAAGATTAAAAATAAGGGTTTAGATAGATTATGATTTATAATTTTTTAAATATGGATGGTTATGGCGTATACGTCTTTTCATCTTTTATTTTTACATTGTTAACTTTTGCTGGATTGTATTTGATTATTAAATCTCAATTAATAAAAGAACAAAAGAAATTTAAAGCTAAATTTGGCTCTTTAACCGCAGATAAAGTTTCTGCAGCCAGAACACAAAAAACAAATAAAGAAATATTAGCAGCAGGTATTTTTTCAAAAATTTAACTTTAATCTATGTATGGCAGAAAAGTTAAGTTAAGAATACTATTTTTAATTGTTTTATTTTCATCAATTATTTTAACAGTTTTTTTGATTTTAAAATCATTAGAGGAAAATGTTGTATATTTTTTATCTCCAAGTGAGGTTAAAAGTTTGAATGAGATAACTCTAGATAAAATTAGAATTGGAGGAATGGTGAAAAAAAATTCTATTAATATTAGTAGTGAAAAGATTAATTTTGTAATTACTGATTTTAAGAATGAAATAAATGTAGTTTATTCTGGACTAATTCCGAATCTATTTAAGGAAAATAAAGGTGTAGTAGCAGAGGGTTTTTTAGAAGATAAAAATTATTTTAAGGCAGAAAAAATATTAGCTAAGCATGATGAAAATTATATGCCACCAAAAATAAAGGAAAAACTAGGAGAAAAATAAATTGATTTTTAATTATATAGGAAATTACTCATTAATAATTTCGGTAATAATTTCATTAACAATTTTTTTTCTATCAATTTCAAGTTTACAAAAAATCAATATTCAAAAAAAAATTAATTTAAATAAATTAAATTTTTTTCAATTTTTTTTTGTATTAGTTAGCTTTTTTTCTTTGATAGTATTGTTTATATTATCAGAATTTTCTAATATTACAGTCTTTAATAATTCTCATACAACAAAACCTTTATTTTATAAAATAAGTGGTACATGGGGTAATCATGAGGGTAGTTTACTTTTATGGTTGTTAATTTTAACACTTTCTCTTTTTATTTATTTTTTAAGTTCAAAAAATAGACCAATTAAGGAAAGATTATTAACTCTAATTTTTCAAGAAATTATAATTATTGGATTTTTAATTTTTTTATTAAAAACTTCTAATCCTTTTAATCAGATTTTTCCAATTCCAAAAGATGGTTTAGGTTTGAATCCAATTTTACAAGATCCAATATTAGCAATTCATCCACCAGTTCTTTATTTAGGCTATGTAAGTACATCGATTATTTTTTCTTCTTCTTTAGCTTCTTTAGTACAGGGAAATGTAAATAATTTATGGGCAAAATTTATAAAAAAATGGATTTTTGCATCATGGATTTTTTTAACAATTGGAATTTTGTTAGGTTCTATTTGGGCTTACTATGAACTAGGATGGGGAGGATTTTGGTTCTGGGATCCTGTAGAAAATATATCATTGATGCCGTGGTTAAGTCTAACAGCCTTACTACATTGTATTTTAGTTTTAGAAAAAAGATCATTATTAAGTTCATGGACTATAATTTTATCAATTTCTACTTTTACATTAAGTGTTTGTGGTACTTTTTTAGTACGTTCAGGCATTTTAAATTCTGTACATACCTTTGCTAATGATCCAGAACGTGGATTGTTTATTTTAATTTTTTTATTTATTTTAGTTTTTCTTTCTCTTGTAATTTATTTTTTATATGAAAAAAATCTTAAAATAAATAATGATAAATTTAATTTACTTTCGAAAGAGAGCTCAATACTAATTAACAATTGGTTTGTAATGTATTTTCTGTCAGTAATATTAATTGGAACTATTTATCCTATTTTTCTTGAAGTTTTATCAGACCAAAAAATTTCTGTAGGTCCTCCATTTTTTAATAAATTGTTAATACCCTTTTTAATACCTTTTTTAATTTTTATGTCTATTGGTCCTAATTTGAATTGGATAAAAAATAAAAATTTTGGAAATAAAATTCAATTGTTTGTTTTTTTTATTTTAAACTTAACGTTGTCTTTTTTTATTATGAAAATGTTTGGAAAAATCACATTAACATCTACTATTTTATTGGCAGCTAGTTTTTATTTATTTTTTATAACTTTTAAAGATTTAATAAAAAAAAATTACAAAAATACTTCTCAGGCAATTTCTCATTTTGGCTTTAGCCTTCTTATTTTAAGCATACTAATGAATAGCATTTTATCTAAGGAAATAATTGCTAATTTGAAAGTTGGAGAAGAAATAAATTTTATGGAAAGTACAATTAAGTTTAAAAAAGTTGAAAGCAGCTCAAAGTCTAACTTTAAAAGTTTAGTTGGTTTTTTTGAAATTAATAGTAAGGATAATAAAAAATTTTTATTTAAGCCAGAGATTAGAATTTATAATCAACCTAAAGTAATAACTAGCGAAGCTGATATTAAAACGAACTTTTTTAAGGATAAGTTTTTAGTAATTAATTTAGTTAAAGGTGATAATTATTTTAATGTTAGATATCAAGAAAAGCCTTTAATGATTTGGATTTGGCTTTCAACCATTTTGATTGCAATTGGGGGTAGTGTAAGTTTTGTAAAGAGATATGAAAAATAGGTATTTTTTTATAATTATTGGATTATTTTTTTTCTTTTTTGTAGTTTTGTTTAAGGGTTTAAAAAATCCTAACGTTTATATACCAGAACTCCAAAAGGAAAAAAATTTATCAAAATTTGAAGCTATAGATTTTTATTCAAATAAAAAAATTTCTTCACTTGATATATTTAATGATAATAACTTTTATTTAATCAATATTTGGGCATCTTGGTGCCTTCCTTGTAGAGAAGAACATAATTTCTTAATTAAATTAAAAGAAAAAAATTTAATAAAGCTAATTGGTATCAATTATAAAGACGACTCTGAAAATGCCAAAAAATTTCTTAAAAAAATGGGAAATCCATATTCAAAAATTTTTAAAGATAGTAATGGAACAGTTTCTATTCAACTAGCTGCTTATGGTGTCCCAGAAACATTTATAATAGATAAAAATAAAAAAATTATTAAAAAAATAATTGGACCTATAGATAAAAAAATTTACAATGAAATTTTATTAATAATAAAATGAAAATAATTAAATTTTTACTAATAACTTTTCTTTGCTTTTCTTCATTTTCTTCATTTTCAAATGAAAAAAATTCTGATTTAGAAACTAAAATTTATAAAAATTTAAGATGTATTGTTTGTCAAGGACAGTCTATTTATGATTCCCAATCTGATTTTGCAGAAAGTATGAAATTAGTTGTGAAACAAAAATTAGACTCAGGTATGTCAGAGGAAGAAATTTATATTTTTTTTAAAGATCAGTATGGTGAATGGATTTCATATGATCCTACATTTAATGCTAAAACATACTTTTTATGGGGGTTGCCAGTTTTAATATTCCTTTTAGGAGGTGCTATTATCTTGAGAAAATTAGCAGTTTTAAAGAATTAACAATACTATATAAATATATTTAAAAAAATTTTTTATGATAAATAAAAGTTTAAAAATTACTGTTGGGATATTTTTATTTTCTACATCATTCTTTTTATCTCCATTGAAAAGTGATGAGATAAAAGAGTTGTCAGATCCACATGAGTATAATTTTTTTACCGGAATGTTTGATTTTAGTGATGATGGTAAGAAGTCTACTTTAATAGGTATCCAACATCAAAATGAAAACTTATATAGGGATAGTTTTTTAGGAACAATATCTCCAGTGTCTGGTTTTTTAATCACAGGGGATAGTGCAACGTATTTATATACAGGCATTCAAGCTGAATATAATATTGGCAAAATGAATCTAACTCCAAGTTTTACTCCAGGATTGTATGGCCAAGGTGATGGTAAAGATTTGGGTCATATGGTGGAATTTAAAAGTGAATTACAATTATCTTTTGATTTATTAAATGACTCTGAATTAGGCTTTTCATATAATCATATATCAAACGCAAGCTTAGGAGATAAAAATCCTGGTGCAAATAGTTATATGTTTAACTTTCTCAAAAAATTTTAGTTTATAAAATGCAACTTAAGGATTGTCACAATTTTAGTGATTTTAGAAAATTAGCAAAAAAAAAATTACCGTCTCCTATTTTCCATTATATTGATGGAGCAGCGGATGATGAAATTACATATAAAAGAAATACAAGTGCATTTGACGATGTTGATTTAGTACCAAATGTTTTAAGAGGAGTTGAGAATGTTGATTTATCAACTACAATATTTGGTAAAAAATTAGATTTACCTTTTTATTTAGCACCTACAGCCCTGCAAAGACTTTTTCACTATGACGGTGAAAGAGCAGTTGGAAAAGCAGCACAAAAATTTAATACCATGTTTGGTGTTTCAGCTTTAGCAACTGTGAGTGTAGAAGAAATATCTTCAATGATTGATACTCCAAAAATGTTTCAGTTTTATTTTCATAAAGATAGAGGTTTAAATGACTCTTGTTTAGAGAGAGCTAAAGCAGCAAAATTTGATGTGATGGCATTAACAGTAGATACAATAACTGGTGGAAATCGTGAAAGAGATCTACATACTGGTTTTACATCGCCACCTAAACTTACATTAGCAAGTTTATTTAGTTTTGCCACAAAGCCGATGTGGGGAATAAACTACTTAACAAAAGGTAAGTTTGAATTACCTCATCTTCAAGATTTTGTTAAAGAAGGTACAAGTACCAACTCTTCGATTGGAAATTATTTTTCTACTATGCTGGATCAATCAATGAATTGGAAAGATGCTGAAAAACTTTGTTCTCAATGGGGTGGTCATTTTGCTCTGAAAGGAGTGATGAGCGTTGAAGATGCCAAAAGAGCAGTTGATATAGGATGCACAGGAATAATGGTTTCAAATCATGGTGGAAGACAACTTGATGGGTCAAGATCTCCTTTTGATCAACTTGCAGAAATAGTTGATGCTGTTGGCGATAAACTTGATGTTATTTGTGAAGGTGGAATCCATAGAGGAACTCACATTCTTAAAGCATTATCATTGGGCGCTAAAGCTTGCTCTGGTGGAAGATTATATCTTTATGCTTTAGCTGCTGGTGGCCAAGCAGGCGTTGAGAGAGCTTTAGAAAAGTATAAGGAAGAATTAGTTAGGGATATGAAATTAATGGGATGTACCAAGATAAGTGACTTGAATAAAAACAATTTAAGATTCAGAAAATAGTGAATTTAAAAAATTGCCATAACTTTGAAGACTTCAGAAAATTAGCGAAAAAAAAATTACCCTCACCAATATTTCATTATATTGATGGTGGAGCAGATGATGAGTCAACTTTAAGAAGAAATACAGACTCATTCAATGATTGTGATTTAGTTCCAAATATTTTGGCTAACGTTGGTAAGCCTGATTTATCAACTACTTTATTTGGTAAAAAGATTGATATGCCAATCTTTCTTTCTCCTGCTGCGATGCAGAGATTATACCATCCAGATGGAGACAAAGCATCTGCAAGAGCAGCTGAAAAATTTAATACTTTTTACAGTATGTCATCTATGGGAAATAATACTATTGAAGAAGTGGCAAATATTTCAAGTGGTCCAAAATTATTTCAGCTTTATGTTCATAAAGATAGATCAATTTCTGATGATTTAATAGACAGATCCAGAAGATCTGGTTTTGATGCCATGTGTTTAACCGTAGATACTTTAGTTGCGGGTAATAGAGAAAAAGATCATAGAACAGGTTTTACTACTCCACCAAAACTTACATTTCAAAGTTTGATGAGTTTTGCCATGCGTCCTAAATGGGTTTTTAATTATTTAACTGGTAAAAGATTTGAGCTATCAAATGTTAAAAAAAAAACTGATAAAGGAACAAATATTGCTAAGTCTGTTATTGAATATATTAATGAACAGTATGATCCAGCTATGGGATGGAAAGATGCAGAGTATTGTGCAAAAAAATGGAATGGTCCATTTGCTCTTAAGGGTGTGATGTCCGTCGATGATGCAAAAAAAGCGATAGATATTGGATGTACTGCAATTATGATATCAAATCATGGAGGTCGCCAACTAGATGGTTCTAGATCTCCTTTTGACCAAGTGAAGGAAATTTCTGATGCTGTAGGTGATAAGTTAGAAATTATCTTAGATGGTGGCGTAAGAAGAGGTACTCATGTTTTAAAAGCTATAGCTGCTGGAGCTAAAGCATGTAGTTTTGGAAAAATGTTTCTGTTCTCTTTGGCCGCAGGTGGCCAACAAGGTGTTGAACATTTATTACAAAATATGCATGATGAAATTAATAGAAATATGGTTTTAATGGGCTGTAAAAGTTTAAATGAATTAAACAGTTCAAAATTAATTTACAGAAGATAGAAAGGTATAAATAAATGAAATTAGCAAAGAGTTTAGATCGACTAGGAACTGAGTCAGCATTTACTGTACTAGCAGAAGCAAAAAAATTAGAAGCCCAAGGAAAACCAATGATACATTTAGGTTTAGGACAACCAGATTTTAAAACACCCAAACATATTGTTGAAGCAGCTAAAAAAGCATTGGACGATGGTCATCACGGATATGTAATGTCTAATGGAATTCCTGAGTGTAGACAGGCTGTAACAAGAAAAATTAAAAAACTTTATAATGCAGATGTAGAACCTGAAAGAATTTTAATTATGCCAGGGGGAAAACCTACGATGCATTATGCTATACAATGTTATGGAGAACCAGGAGCAGAAATAATTCATCCAACTCCAGCTTTTCCAATTTATGAATCGATGATTAATTATACTGGCTCAACACCAGTTCCTTATGATTTAACTGAAGATAAGGATTTAAAATTTAATCCTGAAAAAATACTATCTTTGATAACTGACAAAACCCGTTTGTTAATATTAATTAATCCAAATAATCCAACAGGAAGTTTTGTAGAAAAATCTGATATTGATGTTTTGGCTGAAGGTTTAAAAAAACATCCTCATGTAACTATATTGAGTGATGAAATTTATAGTAGACAGATTTTTGACGGTAAAGAAATGCCTACATTTTTTAATTATCCGGAATTAAGAGAAAGATTAATAGTCCTAGATGGATGGAGTAAGGCTTATGCTATGACAGGATGGAGATTAGGATGGAGTTTTTGGCCAAAAAATTTAATTGAGCATGTTAATAAACTTTTAATTAATAGTGTTTCGTGTGTGAATGCAGCTGCACAATTTGCAGGAATAGCGGCATTAGATGGACCTGATGACCCTATCTATGAAATGATGGAAAAATTTACACAAAGAAGAAATTTAATCCATAAAGGATTAAATGAATTATCAGGAGTCGAATGCAGCTTGCCTGGTGGAGCTTTTTATGCATTTCCCAAAGTAATTGGTACTGGAATGAATGGTGAAGAATTTTCTAAAAAAGCAATGCATGAGGCTGGAGTTGCAATAGTTCCAGGTACAGCTTTTGGTAAAACATGTAATGATTATGTAAGATTTAGTTTTGCTGCTTCTAGAGATAATATCTCTCAAGCCCTAGAAAATATAAAGAAAATGCTTGGCTAGTTTTAAGTTTCTTTAATTTCTTATATAATTCTATAATATCTAAATATGAATGAAGTGCTTCAAAGTGAGTTAAAAAAGATTTTGAATGGTAGATTTTCCCAGTCCGAGTCTACTCGGGCAAATTATGCAAGGGGAGAAGATACGTATGACCCAGTCTTATCTAAAGCAGTAGTTTTTCCAGAGACTAACGAAGAGGTTTCAAAAATTTTAAAATTATGTAATGAACATAAAATTCCAGTAGTACCATTTGGTACAGGTACATCTTTAGAAGGAAATGTTGTTGGAAATGAAAATGGAATAACAATTTCACTTGAAAAAATGAATAAAGTATTATGTGTAAATTCTGAAGATTTCGACTGCAGAGTTCAGGCTTGTGTCACAAAGGAACAACTAAATGAGTATTTAAGAGAGGATGGAGTTTTTTTCCCAATTGATCCTGGTGCGAATGCTGCAATTGGTGGTATGGCTTCAACTTCGGCTTCAGGCACAATGGCTGTAAAATATGGGACAATGAAAACTGTTATTTCTGGTCTAACGGTAGTTTTACCCAACGGTGATATAATAAATACAGGTGGCAGAACTAAAAAAACTTCAGCAGGATATAATTTAACCAACTTATTTATTGGATCAGAGGGTACGTTAGGTATTATAACTGAAGTTCATTTAAGATTATCTCCTATACCAGAGAGCATAATGAGTGCCGTATGTCATTTCCCCACTTTAGAAAATGCAGTTCAAACAGCTCAACAGGTTATTCAATACGGTATACCAATCGCAAGGATTGAAATGCTTAATAAAGATCAGATGGGGATTAGTATTAATTACTCTAAATTAAAAGATATTAAAGCAGTACCGACTTTATTTTTCGAATTCCACGGATCAGAGTCTTCAAATAAAGAAAATATTAAAATTGTAGAGGAGATATCAAAAGATAATAAGGGCAGTTCTTTTAAATGGGCTAAAGATTTAGAAGAAAGAAATAAACTTTGGAGAGCAAGATGGGATGTATATTATTCTGTCAAAGCTTTAATTAATAATGGCAGAGTTTATTCAACAGATGTATGTGTTCCTATCTCAAAAATCACAGAGTGTGTAAATTTTGCAGAAGAAGAAGCAAAAAAATTTGGAGTAAGAGCTCCAATGGTTGGTCATTTGGGTGATGGCAATTTTCATGTAATTCTACCTTTTGATCCAGAAAAAAAAGAAATGTATAAACAAATTAGAGCATTTAATGATTCATTAATTAAAAAAGCATTAGAATTAAATGGAACAATTACTGGCGAACATGGTGTGGGACTTCATAAAAAAGAATATCTCCTTGAGGAGCATCCTGATAATATTCCTGTTATGAAATCAATTAAACGAACCATAGATCCAAATAACATAATGAATCCAGGTAAGATCTTTGATTTAAACTAATCATAAGCATGAAAAAAATCTTAATTACTAGAAGACTGCTAAAAGCTTGCGAGGAAAAAGCTTCAAAAATTTTTGAAGCAAATTTTAATGATAATGATGAATTATATTCTCAATCTAAAGTAATTGAAATGAGCAAAGGATGCGATGGAATTCTAACATCTTTGACAGATAAAATGGATGCTGAAACAATTAATAAATTACCAGATAGTATAAAAATATTATCAAATTTTGCAGTGGGATTTGGAAATATAGATTTAGAAGCTGCTAAAAAAAGAAATATTGCAGTAACAAACACTCCAGATGTTTTAACAGATGCAACGGCAGAGATTGGAATTTTATTAATTTTAGGTGCATGCAGAAGAGCTTCAGAAGGAATTCAAAGTGCAAGAGATTCAAATTGGAAATGGTCTGCAGACTATTTAATTGGAAAACAATTAACAGGAACAAGACTTGGAATTCTAGGAATGGGTAGAATAGGACAAAAAATTGCAAAAATTGCAAAATCACTAGGTATGATAATTCACTATCATAATCGCTCAAAGTTAAACTCAGAAAAAGAGCAAGAAGCTACTTATCATGATGATCTAAAAAGTTTGCTTTCTGTTTCAGATGTTTTGTCAATTTGTTGTCCAGCATCAAAAGAGACAATAGATCTGATTAATAAAGAAACTATTGAATATTTACCAAAAGGAGCAGTAGTAACAAATGTCGCAAGAGGAGATATTGTTGATGATGAAGCTTTGATTGATGCTCTTGATAGAAGAAAAATATATGCAGTTGGTTTAGACGTCTATAAAGGAGAACCAAATTTAAATCCTGGATATTTAAAGCATAAGAGTGCTTTCATCCTTCCTCATCTTGGCAGTGCCACCAAAGAAACTAGAACTGCAATGGCTAATCTTGCAATCGATAATTTAGAGGAATTTTTTAAAACTGGTAAATGCAAAAACAAAGTTAATAATTAGTATTATTATAAACTACATACAATCATAGATTGAAAAAAATTTGAAAAACTCTGAAATTTAAGCAATCCAAATTCTTGTATAACTAATTCTTTTGTAATTAAATTGATACAATTTTGTAACATTAAAGAAAGGGGTAATAATGAAAAAACTAACTTCATTAATAACTTCAATTTTCTTTTTAGCTTTTTTTTCTAGTTCAGCATTTTCTGCTGGAGATGAAGAAGCTATTAAAAAACTTAGTAGTTTTCAAAAGACTGGCATAGATGTTGTGGCAGATGTAATTGATCAAAATACTAAGTTTAGAAGAAACATTGAAAAAAACATTCTTCCAAACATTAAAATGCCTTCGGGATTTAAGATAGAAATCTTTGCTGTAGCACCTGATGCAAGACATATGGCTGTCAGCAGAAACAAAGGTACAGTTTGGATAGGAACAAGAAAAACTAGAGTTTGGCAAGCAACAGACCGAGACATGGATAATATTGCAGATACAGTTGAGCAATTTGCACCAACTGTAAAATTTGATATTCCAAATGGACCTTGTTATTCTACAGATGGACATTTATACATTGCTGAAAGAAACAGAGTTCTATGGTTTCCTGCAGCAGAATACTTTATGGAAAGTCCGGACACTGTAGCTATTCCAATCATTAATCAAGGTGATTTAATTCCTGTAGCAGAAGAGTCATATAACCACACAGCAAGAGTTTGTGCTATAAATCCAAAAGATAACAAACTTTATGTAAGTATGGGGCAGCCATTTAACGTTGCAGGTCCAGATAAGTATCCTTTATATGATCAAGTTGGAATTGGTGGAATGATTAGGTTTAATAGATTTCCTGGAAAATTGGATAGAGAAGTTGTTGCAATTGGAATAAGAAATTCAGTTGGACATGCTTTTAATCCAAAAGATGGATCTCTATGGTTCACTGACAACCAAGTTGATGGTATGGGAGATGAAACTCCTCCAGGTGAGCTTAATAAAGCTTGTGCATTAGGACCTAAAGTTTGGTACGGACACCCTTACTACGGTGGAGGTAATGTAAGAACTAATGAGTATAAAGGTAAAACAATTCCTAAAGAATACGCAGATAATTATTGCAAGCCTCAAGTTGATATGATTGCACATGCAGCTGACTTAGGAATGATGTTTTATACTGGAAAAATGTTTCCAAAAAAATATCACAATGCGATATTTAGTGCTCAACACGGTTCTTGGAACGCAGTTAAGCCAAGAGGTGCTCGAGTAATGGTTACATATCTTGACAATAAAGGTAATGCTAAAAAAACAGAACCTTTTGCAGAAGGTTGGATGACTGAAATGGGCACTTACTTAGGTAGACCCGTTGATGTTCAACAGTATGTTGATGGATCGTTACTAGTATCTGATGATAAAGCTGGAGTTGTATATAGAATAACATACAACAGCCCTGCTTAATCAATAAATTAAAAAAAAAGGGACCGGTTTAATAAAACTGGTCCTTTTTTTTAATATAAACATAGAAGGTATAAATATGAAAAAAATTATTATTTTATTTTTTTTAAGTTTTTTATTTAATTCAATCTCTTTAGCATCAACAGATAGTAACGAAAAAATCTGTTCAGGATTTTCTAAATGGACTAAAGAAGGAGAGTTTAAACAAATTAGGGAAAGCAAGTGTATGACTGAAGATGAATATAATGCTTATTTAAATTCACCAGATTATCTTTGTAAATATTACCAAAAATCGATTTGGAAAGAGTCAGAACGAGCTTATGGAAAAAAACAATATAAATATACTGAAGAAAAATTAAAGAAAATAAAAAGTTTAAAAGAAGAAGGTAAAGCTTTATGTGATGCAGGTAATTTAAAAAAAGGTGAAGCTAAACTTATTGAAGCAATAACTATAATAAGTTTTACTCAAATGAATTAATGAAAGAATTTTTTTTTATTTTTTCAATTTTTTTATTTTTAATTTTTCAGCTAATTTCTGCTAATGCTGATACTAAGAAACAAGCAGAAAAGGGATCTGTAGGGGCATCTGTTTCAGAAAATTTGACCGTACAATTAAAAAAAGGAAAAGAAAAAGTACAAGTTATATGTTCGGCTTGTCATGGTTTAGATGGTGTTGCTGCATCGGGTGGAAATTCTGTTATAATACCAAATTTAACTGCGCAACATAAAGATTATCTGATTGCAAAACTTAAAGATTATAAATCAGGTAAAATTAATCACCCTCAAATGACTTTGATAGCTCAGATGTTAACTGATGAAGAAATAGAATATGTCTCCGAGTGGTATTCAAGAATAAAAATTCGAATTTTTGATCCAAATTTGGTTTTGTCTAAACCAAGTGAATAATATTTAAATAATAAATACACTTATAGATTGTAAAAAAGTTTTTTTTTCAATTTAAAACTCTTTTTTTTGAATGACTCCAATTAGCATCTGTGCTTAAATTAATGCAAGTTAATTAACTAAGAGGAGAAATAATAATGATTAAAGAAAAAAAATCGTTGAAGGGTAAAATTCCTTCAAGACGTAAGTTCTTTAAGACGGCAGCGGTAGCAGGGGCAGCAGCAGTTGCAATGCCCTATGTTAACCTAGGTGCAGCGCAAACTCTAAAAATGCAAGCTGCATGGCCAAGCGGTGCTAATATCTTTTTTGAAATGGCAGGAGATTACTGCAAGATGGTTAGCGACATGTCAGGAGGATCTTTAAAAATAGACCTTCAACCTGTAGGAGCAATTGTTAAGACTAAAGAAATTGGTCAAGCAGTTAGTTCTGGTGCAGTAGATATGGGTCACTGGGTTACAGCTTACTGGTATGGTAAGAATGCGGCGGCTTCGTTATTTGGAACTGGACCTTCATACGGTATGTCATCTCAAGAAGTTATGGGATGGATGGAGTATGGCGGAGGAAGAGCATTGTATGAAGAAACAATTAAAAAAGTTGGTTTCGATTACACAGGTTACTTTCATATGCCTATGCCAGCACAACCGTTTGGTTGGTTTAAGAAAAATGTAACTAAAGTATCTGATGTTAAAGGTATGAAGTATAGAACAGTTGGTCTTGCAACTAACGTTCTTACTGCAATGGGAATGGTAGTTAGACAATTACCAGGTGGTGAAATTCAACCAGCTATGAAAACTGGATTGATTGAAGCTGCTGAGTTCAATAACCCAACTTCAGACTCTCAATTTGGTATGCAAGATGTTTCTAAGCATTATCACTTAGGAAGCTTCCACCAATCACAAGAGATGTTTGAAATACCAATAAACAACAAAACATTAAATAATTTATCACCAGCTAATCAAGCAATATTGAAAAATGCTGCTTATGCTGCAAACAGTGATAACTACTTTAAAGCTTTAGTAAGATACTCAGCTGATTTAGCTAAGTTGATGAATGAGCATAAAGTTAATGTTTACCAAACTTCAGATGAGATTTTAGCTCAACAATTAAAAGGTTGGGATAAAGTAATCGGTGATTTCGTGAAGAAAGACGCTTTCTTTAAGAAAATCGTTGATTCTCAAAAATCATATGCGAAGAGAGTAATGAAGTACTTGCTGATGAATCAGCCTAATTACAAACTTGCTTATGAAAATGAGTTTGGACCTATTGGAAAAGTAAAAATCTAAATAGTACTAAAATTTAAAAAAAGGGGACCAAATGGTCCCCTTTTTTTTTGTTTGATTTAAGGTAATAATTTAACATAGACTAACATGATGCGTTCTTACATAAAGTTTGCTGACACATTAAGCACCTCAATGGGAAAAGCTTTTTCTTGGTGCATTGTGATCTTAATGGGAGGAACTTGCTATGAGGTGATAATGGCATACGCATTCAACAATCCAACATTATGGAATTTTGACTTTAGTCTACAAATGTATGGTGCAATTTTTATGATGGCTGGTGCATATACATTATCAACTGAAGCACATGTTAGAGGAGATGTACTCTACAGACTTTTTCCAACTCGAATTCAAGGTTGGATAGATTTAATTTTATATTTTCTATTTTTTTTCCCTGGTGTAATAGCACTAGCTTTTTATGGATATGAATATGCTGCTTTAGCTTGGAAAATAAAAGAAACAAGCTGGAATAGTCCAGCGCAAATTCAAATTTATATGGCAAAATCAATGATACCTTTGTCAGGAATACTTTTAACCATTCAAGGAATTAGCGAAGTATTTAGATCTATTATTTGCATTAAGACAGGTCATTGGCCAGCTAGGATGGTTAGTGCAGAAGAAACAGAAAAAATTTTAATGAGAACTTCTCAAAAAGAGGATCAACAAGATGTTATTTAGTTTAACAAATCCAGAAATTGCAATTTTCATGATGTGCTTATTTCTATTTGCAGTTTTATTAGGTTTTCCTATTGCATTTACATTATTAGCAATGGGTGTTGGATTTGGATATTACGCATATTTTGATCCATCAAGAATGGAACATTTATTTGATAATAGAATATTTTCTTTACTTGTTTCTAATACCTATACGATAATGGATAATAATGTTCTAACTGCAGTACCTTTATTTCTTTTTATGGGTTATTTAGTTGAAAGAGCAGGAATTGTTTCAAGATTATTTTTTGCAATAAGGTTGGCTTTACACGGGCTGCCCGCATCTATGGCCGTTGCAGCACTAGTAACTTGCGCTTTATTTTCAACAGCAACAGGAATAATAGGAGCAGTTGTTACATTGATGGGACTTTTAGCTTGGCCAGCAATGGTAAAAGCAGGATATGATAAAAAATTTGCATCTGGAGTAATTTGTTCGGGTGGTTGTTTGGGAATTTTAATTCCTCCAAGTATTATGCTTATTGTTTATGCTGTTATAGCTCAATTATCACCATTGAGATTATTTGCAGCAGCGATATTTCCGGGTCTAATGTTGGCTGGTTTATACATATTGTATGTAATTATAAGAGCTTATTTAAATCCATCGCTAGCTCCAAAACCTCCGGCTGAAGAAATTCCACCAAGATCTGTTATTTTTAAAGAAGTATTAGTTTCTTTTTTACCACTTTTTTCTTTAATAATTTTAGTACTTGGTACAATTTTAGCAGGACTTGCCACCCCCGCAGAGGCAGCGGCGGTAGGAGCTTTTGGATCCTTAGTGCTTTCTTATTTTTACAAATCTCTAAAATGGAAAAATTTTAAGGAGTCGGTTTTTCTAACCGCCAAAACAACTGCTATGATTATGTGGTTATTCGTTGGCTCTTGGACGTTTGCTTCGGTATTTTCTTATTTGGGAGGACATGAGGTCTTTGAACATTTCTTTAAGTCGATGGATTTACAACCTTGGCAATTTTTAGTTATTACTCAATTAATCATTTTTGTACTTGGATGGCCACTTGAGTGGACTGAGATTTTAATAATATTCGTTCCAATTTTTTTACCACTTGTAGAATTTTTTGGAGTTAATCCGTATTTTTTTGCAATGCTTATTGCTCTAAATTTACAAACTTCATTTTTAACTCCCCCCATGGCTATGTCTGCGTATTATTTAAAAGGAGTGCAAAGTAAAAACGTAGAACTGATGGAAATTTTTAAAGGTATAATGCCATTTCTTGGAATAGTTATACTGGCTATGGTTTTAATGTATGTTTTTCCTGGTATCGCCTTATGGCTTCCAGAAACCTTATTTGCAGATTAAGGTATTCATGAGTGACTTATTTTCACTTCCTGTTCATGAAATTGTAAAAAAAATTAAAGATGGAAAATTAACATCCGTTGAAATCTGTAAATCTTATATTGATCAAATAAGTAAGTTTGAAAAAGACGTTAAGGCGTGGGTGCATTTTAATAAAAAAATTTTATTAGATAAAGCCGAAGAGGCCGATAATCATAGAAGGTCAGGAAAAACAACTGGCATACTTCATGGAATACCCGTAGCTTTAAAAGATATTATAGGTACTTATGATATGCCTACCGAATGTGGGACTGTTCTTAGAAAAGGAAAAACACAATCACAGAATGCTGAAATAGTTGATCTTCTAAAGTCAGAGGGAGCAATAATAATGGGAAAAACTGCTACTTCAGAGTTAGCATATTTAGGTCCTCCAGAAACAAGAAATCCTCATGATTATAATAGAACTCCAGGTGGCTCTTCGAGTGGATCAGCTGCTGTAATAGCAACTCATATGGCCCCACTATCAATTGGATCTCAAACAGGAGGGTCTGTAATTAGACCAGCATCTTATTGTGGTGTTGTAGGTTATAAGCCATCTTATGGATTAATATCTAGAAATGGAGTTTTAAGAACTTCTTACTCTTTAGATCATATAGGAGTTTTTGGTAAAACGGTTGAGGATGTTGCATTGTTAGCAAAAGTTTTAATTAAGAAAGACTCTTACGATCAGGCAACTGTATATTATTCCACTGAAGACATGCTAAATATTTGTAGAAAAAAACCTTTGTTTGAGCCAAAATTTATTTTTTATAAAACAGATTCATGGAAATTAGTTGATAAAAAATCAAGAGAGTCATTTGAATATTTTATTAAGTCATTTAAAAAAAATATAGAAATCTTTGATACTCCATCTTATTTTAAAGATATTAATAAATATCATCAAATTATTCATGAAACTGATTTAGCTAATAATTTTAGTGAATATTATAAAAAAAATAAAAAGAAACTTTCAAATTATATGCAAAAAGCCATAGCAAATGGAAATAAATATTCCTCAAAAGAATATGCTGAAGCAATCGATTTTATTAAAAGAAGTTATGAGTCCTATAAAGAAGTTTTTGAAGATTACCATGGAGTATTATCGCCATCTAGCCCGGGTGTTGCACCAAAAGGTTTAAAAAGTACAGGTACAGCTGAATTTAATAAATGTTGGTCTTTCATGGGAACACCATGTATTTCTCTACCTTTACTTCAAGGTGAAAATAATTTACCTTTAGGAGTTCAGTTAATTGGTGATAAATATGATGATCATAGATTTTTAGGAATTGCTAGGTGGCTGGAACAAGAAAGCAAGGAATTCAATGAATAAAATAACAACCATTATAGGTTTATCTTTTGCAATATTTTTTTTAGTTGGTCTTGCAACAACACTTACAAGATCAATGATGATTACGTTTTGGGATGTTCTGCCTGTTTATATATTGATGGGTGTTGCAATCATTATGATGGTGTACGAAGCTTTTTTTGATAAAAAATAGTCATTTTTTAATTAATGAAATCTAGTAGTTTATTTAATATTTTTTCAGTTTTATTATTAGTATATTTTTTTTATAATAATTTTTTTATTTTTCTATCAAAGAAAACTACTCTATCACCCTGGTGAAAATAATTATTTAGATGATGCATCGTTAAATCATAAGATTGAAAAAGTTTATATTTCATCTGATCAAAAATTAGTTGGATGGTATTTTAAAAAGAATCCAAAATATAAGACTTTGCTTTTTTTTCATGGAAACGCAGGTAAAATTGACAATAGAATTTATAAATTAAATGAATTTTCAAAGCTTAATGTAAATTATTTAATATTTGCATATAGAGGGTTTAGTGGGAACGAAGGTAAACCGAGTGAAAAAGGATTATACAAAGATTCACGGGCAGTAAAATACTGGCTTAATTTAAAAAATATAGAAGACAGCGAAATAGTTTTATACGGAGAGTCACTCGGCACTGCAATTGCAGTTGATTTAGCTAAAGAATTTAATTTCTCAGGAATAATCTTAGAGTCACCATTTACGTCAATGGTTGAACTCGCTAAAAAATATTATCCTTATTTACCTGTTAAACTTGTTTTAAAAGACAAATATGAAACAATAAGAAAATTAGATCAAATTAATTCACCAATTTTAATTATGCATGGAGCTAAAGATACTATTGTTCCTTTTGAAATGGGTTTAAAAATTTATGAAACTGCAAATAGTCCTAAGTATAAGTACTTTAATGATTACGACGACCACATGATGGATTTCAATAAAGATCTAGTTCAATCTATAAAAGATTTTATAAAAACTATTGAGACTAATTAAATTGAGTAAAAGCATTTGCAAATTGCTCTGCTTTAAAAATTTGTAAGTCATCTTCTTTTTCGCCCAAACCTAAAGCAATAATTGGTAATTTATATTTTTTTGCAATAGCAATTAAAATTCCACCTTTTGCAGTTCCATCTAGTTTAGTCATAATTAACCCTGTAATTGGAATTATCTTATTAAACTCTTCAACTTGATTAATTACATTTTGTCCAGAAGTTGCATCCAAAATTAACAATACTTCATGAGGAGCATTAGGATCAATTTTTTTTGTTACATTTGCAATTTTTTTATATTCTTCCATTAGATTTTTTTTATTTTGTAATCTTCCTGCAGTGTCTATTAAGACATGTGTAAATTGTTTTTTTATAGCTTGGTCAACAGCTTTATATGCAACAGATGCAGGATCAGAACCCTGTGAAGATTTGATAATTTCTACATCTATTTTTTTGGCCCAATTTTCTAATTGCTCAATTGCTGCAGCTCTAAATGTATCTGATGCTGAAAAAATAACTTTATTCCCATTAGATTTCAATATTTTTCCTATTTTTCCTATTGTAGTAGTTTTTCCAACTCCATTCACTCCTGAAATAAGAATAGTATTTAAATCACTTTTATTTTTAAAAAAATTCTCATTTTCCAATGAAGACATTAAGTCAATAATATAATTTTTAAGAATTAAATTAATTTCATCAACTTTATTTTTGTTTGGATCAATTTTTTTTTCAGCGATTATATTTTTAATTTCTTCAGATGCAGCAACACCTACATCAGATTGAATTAAAAAATCTTCAATTTGATTTAGTGTTTTATCATCTATTTCTTTTTTAATAATTATTTCTCTAAGTCCAGATGTAAAAGTAGAGGCACTTTTTTTAAAACCTAATTTAAATTTTTCAAAAATTCCCATTAAATTTTTATATTAATTTGATCTATATTTGAAACAGGTCCACTCATTGAAATATTTTTACTTTCATCTATATAAATTGATAAGTTTCCTAGTTCAAATTCTATTTCAGTTTTGTTTTTTATTTTACCATTAATTTTTGCAGCATAGGCTGTTGCACATGCTGCTGTTCCACAGGCTTTTGTCAGGCCAGCACCTCTTTCCCATACCTTTACTTTAATGTGATTCTCATCAATTATTTTTGCTAAAGTGACATTACATTTTTCAGGAAATAATTTATCATTTTCAATTTCTGGACCAATTTTTTCTAAACTAAAATCTTCTATATTATTAATAAAAAAAACAACATGTGGATTTCCAACATTTATTGCTGTACCTCCAAAATGTTCTTTATTTTTTTTATCAATAATTTTATAATTTAAATTAATAGTATTAAACTCTTTCAATAAAGGAATTTCATTCCACTTAGTTTTTGCTGATCCAATTTTCGTTTCTACTAATTTTTCTCCTAAAATTTTTGATTCTAAATTACCAGCTTCAGTTCCTAGTATAATTTTATCTTTATTTATTTCTTTTGATAATAAATAAGCTACGCATCTAGTTCCATTCCCACAGGCGCCTGATGCGCTACCATCTGAATTATAAAATTCTATATCAGCATCAATTTTTTCATTTTTTTTTATAAATATAAGTTGATCACAGCCGATAAAATTTCTATTGCATATTTTTTTGACTTGATCTTTGGTTAGTTTAAATTGATCGTATCGCTGATCAATTATTACAAAGTCATTTCCCAAACCATCCATTTTAAAAGCTTTGAATTCCATATAATAATACATAACTTATTTATTGACTTTTTGAACCTCTATTATAATTTATCGCAGTTTCCGCAAAATAAACAATTTGCGGTGTCTTTGGTAACAAAGAGATCGACACCAGTCTGCGAGGGTTCGTCCACTGGTGCGATAGCTGCTGGGTAAAAATATGTTTGAAAATTTGACAAATAAATTTGAAGAAGTTTTTTCTTCTCTGAAAAAAGCACCATCACTTGATGAAAAGCAAGTTGATGAAGGGCTAAGAGGCATTAGGCAAGCTCTTTTAGAAGCTGATGTCTCATTAGATGTTGCAAAACAATTTATTGAAAATATTAAACCAAAAGCTTTAGGACAAGAAATAATTAGATCCACTTCACCAGGACAAATGGTGGTTAAAATAGTTTATGATGAACTAGTAAAATTACTTGGTGAAAAAAATGAAGATATAAATTTAAATGCGATACCACCCGTTCCTATGATGCTTGTAGGACTTCAAGGTTCAGGAAAAACAACTACAACTGCAAAATTAGCAAAATTTTTAGAAAAAAATAAAAAAAAAAAAATTATGATGGTTAGTCTTGACGTTTATAGACCAGCCGCTCAAGAACAGCTAAAAACTCTTGGTGAACAAAATAATATTTTAACATTACCTATAATTGGGGGGCAATTACCAGCAGATATTTGTAGAAGAGCAATTAGTGCGGCAAATCTGAATGGAGCAGAAATAATTTTATTTGACACTGCGGGAAGAACTCAAATCGATCTTCAAATGATGAGTGAAATTAAACAAATAGAAAATATAATTAAACCAACTGAAACTTTTTTAGTAGCAGACTCTCTTACAGGTCAAGTTGCAGCAGAAGTAGCAAAAGAATTTAAAAATACAGTTAAACTTTCAGGAATTATTTTAACTAGAGCTGATGGTGATGCAAGAGGTGGTGCTGCCGTTAGCATGAAATATGTTTCAAATGTTCCTATTAAATTTTTAGGTATTGGAGAAAAAATTGATAATTTAGAAATTTTTCATCCAGATAGAATTGCAAATAGAATTTTAGGGATGGGGGATATCGTAACTCTAGTAGAAAAAGCTTCGGAAGATTTAGATCAAGAAAAACTTAAAAAAACAGAAGAGAATTTAAAAAAGGGTCAGTTTTCTCTTGAGGATTATCTAGGACAATTACGTCAAATGAAAAAAATGGGTGGAATAGAGGGAGTTATGTCATTCTTGCCCGGTGTTTCAAAAATAAAATCACAAATGGATAATGCAGGGGTGGATGAAAAAATTATTACAGAAAATGAGGCTGTAATTTTATCTATGACAAAAAAAGAAAGACAAAATCCAAAAATCATAGATGGTTCAAGAAAGAAAAGAATTGCTAATGGCTCTGGTACAAATATTGCCACTATCAATAAATTGTTAAAACAATTTAAAATGATGTCTGAGATGATGAAAAAGATGTCTAAAGGAAATATGAAAGGAATGGCAGACAAAGGAATTCCGCCAGAACTTTTTAATCAATTAAAATAAACAAAAGGAGAAAAATGTTAAAACTAAGACTATCAATGGGAGGAACAAAAAAAAGGCCAGTATATAAAATAGTAGTGGCTGACAGTAGATTTGCAAGGGATGGAAGATTTATTGAAAAGCTAGGTTTTTTTAACCCTCTATTGCCAAAAGAAAAAAAAGAAAGAATAGGTTTGCAGCCAGAAAGAATTAAATATTGGCTAGGACAAGGAGCACAACCAACGCTCCGTGTGGCAAGAATTCTTGGAGAAAATCAATTAATGCCAATGCCAGAAAAAGGAAATAATCCACTAAAAGCTATTCCAAAAAAAGATAGAAAAAAAGAAGCTGATGCACCAAAAGAAGCTCCTAAAGCAGAAGAGAAAAAAGCTGATGCACCAAAAGAAGCTCCTAAAGCAGAAGAGAAAAAAGCTGATGCACCAAAAGAAGCTCCTAAAGCAGAAGA
>JBJLDM010000022.1:0-5112 GCA_045567135.1 Candidatus Pelagibacter sp. | reverse complement strand
CCCGGCAACCATATTGGTGCTCCCGGTCGTAGGCGTGGGCAATGGAAAGAAGACTGGACTCCTCAAATGCCCGCCCAATCAGTTGCATGCCAACAGGCAGTCCTGAATCAGTAAAACCGCAAGGCACGGAAAGTGCAGGCACCTTTTTGAGAACTTAATCTGTTATTTAATTCATTTAAAAAATCAAATGGAACGAGTTCATCTTTTTTTCCATAAATCATTAACCCTGAAGCAGGGCACGGTGATAAAAATGAAAAATCATAAACATTTGGTTGTGGAGAAATAGCAACGAATCTATTTATTTCAGGTCTTCGCATTAATAATTGCATCGCTATTAACGATCCAAATGAAAAACCAGAAACCCAACATTGAGAATTATCTAAATTTTCTCTTTCAAGCCAATCTAAAGCAGCCGCAGCATCTGCTAACTCTCCTTGACCATTATCAAATTCACCATCACTTCTACCTACACCCCTAAAATTTACTCTGCATACTGAAAAATCATTTTCCATAAAAGTGTTAAAAGTTTCCACAACAACTTTATTATTCATTGTGCCCCCATATTGCGGATGAGGCTGCAACACTAAAGCAATAGGAGCTGTATTTTTATTACTTTTAAAATATTTTGCCTCAAGCCTACCTATTGGTCCTGGTATAAAAATTTCAATAATTTTATTATTCATAAATGTTAATGATAATTATTCTCACAAAAAAACTTTGTTTATCACAATAGAGAGACAATTTGCTAGTCTTTTTAATTTATCAATACTTGACTATTTTAGTCGGGTATATATAAAACTCGCATAAAATAAGGATTATGAAGTTAAATACAAAAACAAGATATGCGGTGATGGCTTTAGCCGATATGTCAAATTTTCCAAGAAAAAAACCGGTAAGTCTTAGAGATATATCTTTACGACAAAGCATTTCATTACTTTATTTAGAACAAATTTTTTTAAAATTAAAAAAAAATAACGTAGTTAAAAGTATAAGAGGTACTAATGGTGGATACATATTAAATAAAGATCCTAGAGAAATTAAGTTATCAGAAATATTTATAGCGATAGATGAAAAAGTAAAAACAGTAGGGTGTTCAAAAGAATTAAAAAAAGGATGTAATGGAAAATCAACAAAATGTATTACTCATGATTTATGGGATGAATTAGAACTACATATAAATACTTTTTTTGAAAAAAAAAAATTAAGTGATTTAACTAAAATTAACCAAAGTAGAATTTAATGAGAGAAAAAGAATTAGAAAAATTAAAAGAATATAAATATGGTTTTTCTACAGATATAGAAAGTATTAAAGCTCCTAAAGGTCTTAATGAAAAGGTAATAAAATTTATTTCAAACATTAAAAAAGAACCAAAATGGTTACTTGACTGGAGACTTAGAGCATACGAAAGATTAAAAGTTCTTAAAGAACCTGATTGGCAAAAACCAAAATATCCAAAAATAAATTATCAAGATTTATATTATTATTCTGCTCCTAAAAGTTTTAAAGAAAAACCAAAAAGTCTAGAAGATTTAGATCCAAAGTTATTAGAAACATATAAAAAATTAGGAATTCCTCTTCAAGAACAAAAAAGATTAAATAATATTGCAGTTGATGCCGTTTTTGACTCAGTTTCAGTAGCAACAACATTTAAAGAAAAACTAACAGAAAAAGGAATTATTTTTTGCTCTATAGGAGAAGCAGTACAAAAACACCCAAATCTCGTAAAAAAATATTTGGGATCAGTTATACCAATTAATGATCATTATTTTGCAACTTTAAATTCTGCAGTTTTTACCGATGGTTCGTTTGTTTACATTCCCGAAGGAGTAAGATGTCCAATGGAACTATCTACTTATTTTAGAATTAATGCATCTGACACAGGACAGTTTGAAAGAACTTTAATTATTGCAGATAAAGGAAGCTATGTAAGTTATTTAGAAGGTTGTACAGCTCCAATGAGAGATGAAAATCAGTTACATGCTGCTAACGTTGAACTTATAGCCTTAGATGATGCAGAGATAAAATATTCAACAGTTCAAAACTGGTATCCAGGAGATAAAGATGGAAAAGGTGGAATATATAATTTTGTTACAAAAAGAGGTTTGTGTAAAGGCAAAAACTCAAAAATATCTTGGACACAAGTGGAAACAGGATCTGCAATCACCTGGAAATACCCTAGTTGTATTTTAAAAGGGGATAACTCATCAGGTGAATTTTATTCTATAGCAATAACTAATAATTATCAAAAAGCTGATACTGGAACTAAAATGATCCATTTAGGAAAAAATACAAAAAGCAAAATAATTTCTAAAGGAATTTCAGCGGGGTTTGCTGATAATACTTATAGAGGGTTAGTAGATATAAATAGGAATGCCGACAATTCAAGAAATTATACACAATGTGATTCTTTATTGATTGGTAATAAATGTGGTGCCCACACTATACCTTATATTAAAAATAAAAATTCATTAACAAATCTCGAACATGAAGCAACCACTTCAAAAATTAGTGATGAACAACTTTTTTATTGTAATCAAAGAGGTTTAAACCAAGAAGAAGCTATAAGTTTAATAGTTAATGGTTTTTGTAAGGAAGTTCTTCAGCAATTACCAATGGAGTTTGCTGTAGAGGCACAAAAACTTGTTGGAATTAGCTTGGAAGGAAGTGTTGGATAATGGTAAGTAGATTTCACTTAGCAATACCAGCAGGCGACCTTGACAAGGCAATAAATTTTTATTGTGAAACACTTGGATGTGAAAGAGGTAATGCTGAATTTAAATATCCAGATGCTTGGGCAGATATAAATTTCTGGGGTAATGAGCTCACACTACACGCTACAGAACCTAATAAAAAAAATATAATTGAACGACACAATGTAGATATGGGCAATGTAACAGTTCCACACTTTGGAGTTCATTTAGATACAGATACTTTTAAAAAATTAAAACAAAGACTTATAAATAAAAAAATTAAGTTTATTGATCCTCCATATATTAGATTTAAAGGAGAGGACATAGAACAAGAGACTATGTTTTTAGAAGATACGAATGGAAACTGTATGGAAATAAAAACAATGAGAAATCCAAATACTCTTTTTAAGAAATAAAAATGAAATTAGATATTAAAATTAATGAGTACAAAAACAATATAGAGACCCTCCAAGCTGTTGAAAGCTTAGAGGTTTACAGGTGGTTAATTTCTCTCGGAGAAAAATTAAATGAAGATCCACTTAGTGAAATAAAGAGAATAGAAAAAAATAAAGTAAAAAGTTGTCAATTTGATTTATATGTTGATTATGAAAACGGTCGTTTTAAAGCATGGAGTAAAGCAATGGTTGCAGGAGGATACGCCTATGTATTGATAGACATTTTTAATTCTTTAACTTTTGAAGAAGCAAAAAAAGTTACTGTAGATGATTTTAAAAAAATAAAAATGGATGAATTACTATCAATGAATAGAAAAACTGGTTTTTATGAGATGATAGAAATAATGATAAAGAGATTGAAGAATGTTGAAAATTGATAATCTTTCAGCAAAAGTAGATAAAAAATCCATTTTAAGTGGATTATCTTTAAATATTAAACCAGGCGAGGTCCATGCAATTATGGGTCCCAACGGTTCTGGAAAAAGTACTTTAGCGAATATACTTTCGGGTAAAAAAGGTTACGATATTTCTGGAAAAGTTAGCTTTGAAAATAATAATTTGTTTGATTTAGCGATTGAAGAAAGGGCACACAAAGGTTTGTTTTTAGCTTTTCAATATCCATTGGAAATACCCGGTGTAAATACTTCAAATTTTTTGAAAACATCATTAAATGCAATTAGAAAATCAAATGGAAAAAAAGAACTAGATGCATTGGAGTTTTTAAAAATTGTTAAAGAAAAAGCATCAGAATTGAAAATGGATGAAAAAATTTTAAACAGACAATTAAATGTTGGTTTTTCTGGGGGAGAAAAGAAAAAAAATGAAATATTGCAAATGTCGTTAATTGAGCCAAAAATGGCAATCCTTGATGAAACAGACTCAGGGCTCGATATTGATGCACTTAAGATTGTTGCAAATGGAGTTAATACATTAAGAGATAAAGAAAGATCTTTTTTAATAATTACACACTATCAAAGATTGCTGGACTATATTAAACCAGATTTTGTACATGTTCTTATGAATGGAAAAATAGCAAAGTCAGGCTGTATGGAATTAGCTGAAAAACTTGAAAAAGTGGGATATGAAAAATTATGAAAAATCAAATAAAAAGTGATTTCGATAAAGTTGTAAAAAAATTAAAGTTACCCAAAAAAAATATTGATTTAAGAAAAAAAAATCTAGACAAATTTATTGATTTAGGCTTTCCTAATAAGAGAGAAGAAGAATGGAAATTTTCTGATTTAAATAAAATTATTTCTTCTAACATTAAAGATTTAAAATTTTTTAATAAAGAATTGTTCAACAAAGAAAATAAAACAATAGCTCCTAAAAATGCTTTACCTTATAAATTGTTTGAGCATAATAAAATTGTAATAACTAATGGAGTTGTTGATATAATAGATTTTAAATATGAAGATTTAAACAAAATTGACATTATAAATACAGCAGAAAATCAATCCTCAAATACAAAACAATCTCTTATTTATTTGAATAGTGCATTTAATACAAATTATTTAAAAATAGTTATAAAAAAAAATTACTCACTAAATAAACCAGTAATATTATATAATTTTACTGATGAAAAAATTAATTCAACAAACATAAATCAAAGATTAGATATTATTTTAGAGGAAAATAGTAGGTTAAATCTTATTAATTTTTTTACAGATTATTCAGGTAATAATTTTATAAATATTAATCATGAGTTTAAAGTTGAAAAAGATTCAATTTTAAAAAATTATATAATAGATTGTAAAGAAAATTCTAATATTAAATATTTTAATAATAACATCGATTTAAATCAAAATAGCTTAGTTGAAAATTTTATTTTATCAACTGGATCTAAATTTATAAAAAATGAAATTATTTGTAATTTAAAAGAAAAATATTCATCTGCATTTATATCTGGAGTAATTAATTTAAAAAGTAATCAACAACATGAAATTAAAACAAACGTTAACCACTT
>JBJLDM010000021.1:0-38499 GCA_045567135.1 Candidatus Pelagibacter sp. | reverse complement strand
CTGCTGCTGGATGAGTTTTTGGAAAATCAGCGTTAACTGCTTTTTTCAAATAACCATCTGGCGAACCACATTTACCATCTCCACCATCTTCTGGTCTACAACCAGCTGTGTATGGAGGGAAATCTATAAATGTAAAACCAGCACCATCTGTAAAGTTTGGTGTCCAGTTAAAGATGATAGTTCCTCTTCCTTCTTTTTTAGCCGCTGCTAATTCTGCCCAAAGTGCATCTGCACTTCCTGCAAATTTAACCCACCAAAGTTTTCCTAATCCTAAAGCGTCAACTCTCTGAGGAATTAAGTCACCGTGCCAAGTTTGTGGACCTTCCAACATTCTTCCTTTTCCATCTGGTGAATCAGGTGTTGTAAAGTTTTTAGCACAATCTGGATTTTTTAAAGCTGTCCAGTCTGGTAGACCTGGGCACAATCCTTTTTCAGCAACCCAATTTGGATATCCCATATCCTCAAGAGTTCTTGCTTCATGATCACCCCAGTCAAGCAAACCACCTTTATCAAGAGCCGTAGTAAATGATTTACCAAAAGCAGATTCCCAAACTTCATGTGATATAGTTATATCACCAATACGAATTGATTCATAAACTGCTTGAGAGTCAGCGTTTACATATTTTACATTATTACCCATGCTTTCCATTATTCCACCTATAACGTAAGCCATTACAATCTGGCTTGACCAGTTATGTGTTGGGATAACAATAGGCTTCTTACTATCCGCTGAATTAGCTATTCCAGCAAATGAAACTACTGAAATAATCATAGCAGATAAAAGAGATATTATTTTTCTCATATTTTTCCCCTTTCTTAATATATTAAGTTCCTAAGTATGTGCTTAAGTAAAATTATAGTCAACTAGAACATATTTATATAATATATTATGTAGAAAATAGTATCGTTCAAAATGAGGAAACATGAGTGAAACTAGTTATATTGTAAGAGAACCAGGTTTAAATGTTTTGCCACCTGGGGTTGAAAGATATGCTGTTGCTGGCGGTGGTATTAATGTACTTCAAATTTTCCCAGAAGATAAAATAGAGATCGTAAATGATGAAGGTAAACAAATTTGCGAAATTATTGTTTTTAATTCAAAAGGAAAAAACGATTTATCAATTCTTAATTTAAAAGAAAATTCAAATGGAGAGTATTTAAAAAAAGCAATTAATAATGATGAAAAAATTTTAAATTTATTTAAAAAAAAAAATCTTGAATTAAATAAATCTAAATCCTCAATTATATTTAACGAGGATTGTCCAATGGGTGAAAAAATAATCATAAAATCAAAGGATGAATGTATCGTTATGGTTGCTTCCCCAGGAGCTAAAATGAATGTTCATAATCAAAATCCCCCAACAAGTTTAACTATTTTCTTACATAGAGCTAAATTTGAAATAAAAAAAGAACAATATGTCTTGCCTGAGCCTCTTTATGATCCTAATTCAGAAAAATTTATTAAAAGAATGACAGCTGAAACTTATGATGTAAAAGAAGGAGAATATATTCAAATTATTGATACAAGCGGAAGACAGTGTTCAGATTTTTTAGCCTTTGATAAAAAAAAACTTGATAAAGGTATAGAAAGTATAATTGATCCTACCGCAACAAGAACTTTTATGGGGGCTGCTTACCCTATGCCAGGTTTGTTTTCTAAATTCTTTGATGCTAACCATGATCCTGTTATTGAAGTAGTTAGAGATACTGTTGGAAGACATGATACTTTTAATTACGCGTGTACTGCAAAATATTATGAAGATATGGGATATTTTGGACATATAAATTGTTCTACAAACTTTAATGGTGTCCTTAAAAAATATGAGGTAAAGCCAAGAAAAGGCTGGATAGCAATTAATCTTTTTTTTAATACAGCAATTGATGCAAACAATGTTGCTTCTTTTGATGAGCCTTGGTCTAGGCCTGGAGATTATGTGCTATTTAGAGCGTTAAAAGATTTAACATGTGCTTCTTCAGCATGCCCTTGTGATGTAGATCCTGCAAATGGATGGAATCCAACGGATATTTTTGTTAGAACTTATTCTAAAGATAAAAAAATTTCTAAAGGAGTGGCATTTAGAGTGAATACAAGTTCGGAACCAAAAATTACTCAAGAAACTGGCTTTCATGCAAAGACTTCTAAGTTAACTAAAAATTTTATTAATTATAATGGATATTGGCTTGCAAATAATTATACAAAGTATGGTGCAGTTAAAGAATACACTTCATGTAGAGAAAGCGCGATTGTTACTGATTTATCTCCTCTTCGAAAGTTTGAAATTTTGGGACCAGATGCTGAAAATTTAATGCAATACACACTTACACGTAATGTAAAAAAATTATCTGCGGGTCAAGTTGTTTATTCTGCAATGTGTTATGAAAATGGCTGTATGATTGACGATGGAACGTTAATGAAATTTGGACAAGATAATTTTAGATGGATTGGCGGACAAGAATATGGTGGTGAATGGCTTAAAGAACAAGCAAAAAAGAAAAATTTTAAAGTTTGGGTAAAATCATCTACAGATCAAATTCATAATATTGCTGTTCAAGGACCAAACAGTAGAAAAATTTTAGAAAAATTTGTTTGGACACCTGATACTCAACCATCAATTAAAGATTTACAATGGTTTAGATTAACAATTGGTAGAATTGATAGTGTTACAGGTACTCCAATTATGGTGTCGAGAACCGGATATACAGGAGAATTAGGTTTTGAAATTTGGTGTCATCCAAAAGATGCTTCGATTGTTTGGGACAAAGTTTGGGAGTCTGGTAAAGAATTTAATATTTCTCCACTTGGTTTAGAAGCTTTAGATATGGTTCGTACTGAGGCGGGATTAATATTTTATGGTTATGAATTTGATGATAAAACAGATCCATTCGAAGCAGGAATAGGATTTACAGTACCTCTTAAAACCAAAGAAGATAATTTTATTGGTAAAGAAGAATTAGTAAAAAGAAAGAACAGCCCTCAAAAGAAACTAGTTGGGCTCGAGTTAGCTGGTCATGAACCTGCGGTAAATGGTAATACAGTACATATTGGTAGAGGTCAGGTTGGTATAATAACTAGTGCAATGTTGTCTAAAATCTTAAACAAAAATATTGCTCTTTGTAGAATAGATGTTAAGCATTCAGAAATGGGTACAAATGTAGAAGTTGGAAAAATTGATGGGCATCAAAAAAGAATTCCCGCAAAAATTGTTCCCTTCCCATTTTACGACCCAGAAAAGAAAAAGGTAAGGTCGTAAATGTCATTTCCTAAAAAAGCAAAAGTGGTAATAGTTGGAGGAGGAATTCACGGACTAAGTACTGCATGGAAACTTTCTGAGACATATAAAAATCCAGGAGACATCATAGTTTTAGATAAAGAAGATACAGCAGCTGGTGCGAGTGGAATTGCTTGTGGTGTTGTAAGAAATAATTATTTTCAGCCAGCAATGAGAGAATTGATGGCCCACTCTGTTTCGGTTTGGGAAAGCGATCCAAAAGCATGGAAATATAACGCTGTAGGATATCTTCAAATATCTCCTGAAGTTATGCATGAGGATGTTACATCAATTTATGAACAGCAAAAAGCAATTGGTTATGAATCAGAATTTATCGAGGGTGAGAAAGATTGTACAAAATATATGAAGGGTATGTTCGATGATTGGCAAGCCCAAGGAATAACTTCTGTACTTCATGAAAAAAAAGGTGGTTACGCTTTTAATAAAGATTCTATTAAAGCACTTGAAAAAAAATCAGTAAGCAATGGGGTTAATGTTGTTAAAGGAGTAAAAGTTACAGGATTTAAAAGAGGTAGTAACAGTAAAGCAGTAACAGGTGTAGAAACTGACAAAGGAATAATAGATTGTGAACAAGTTGTTGTTGGTGCTGGTCCATGGGTAAGAGATTTTTGGAATATGTTGGAGCTCCCAAAGACTGCGAAAATTAAAGGACAAGATGGAAAAATTCATGAAACTGAAATGTGGAAATATTGGATGCTTCAAGAGGGAATTATTGGAGTAGAACCTGATTTTTTAAAAACAAATGATGGTAATCAACCTCCAGTTATACATGTAGATTCTACAGCTCCACTATATTCAGATACAACAAAAAAATTAATTACAGATAAAATTTGGGGAATTTATTATAAACCTGACATAGAGGGTTTGGGAGTTCAAGGCGGTACGTCTCCATACATAGTTGATAAGCATTTTGATGAAGTAAATGTAGATCCTTATGGAATAAAATCATCTGAATATCAAACCACTCAATCATTTAATGAGATGTGGTGTTCAGCATTAGCTCATTGTCAAAAAAGATTTGAAGGCAAATCTCACTTATATAGAAAAGGTCCATCAGGAGGATTGGGTTGTTTTACTCCAGATTCATTTCCAGTGTTTGATCGCTTCTGTGAAAATGTTTATTTTATCGCCGACTCTAATCATGGGTATAAAATGATTGGTGTTGGAGAATTAGTAGCCGACGAATTATTAGGTAAAGAAAGAGATTTATTAAAACCTTTTAGATTCAACCGATACGAGAAAGGTGAACTGCACCCCACTTCTAGTAGTCCATTTCCATGGAGTTAAAAACTTACGGTATAGACACTAATTAAATTATCAGCTAACTTTTATTTTATAAAAAAATTTTAAAAGGGAAACATGACTGATCTAGAAAAACATGTAAACAAACCAGGTAGAGACAAGCTTGTAAAAAAAGTTAGAGAAAAAATTAACGAATTAGGCATTACTTATATATTTTTTCAATTTATTTCTGTTACTGGAAGAGTAGTTGGAAAAGGTATACCAGCAGATCACTGGGAAAGAACAGCAGAAAAAGGATTTCAATTGGTTTATGGTGCAACTGCAAACTTATTTTTAGATCGTCATAACAATTATATCGGATACGGACCTGAAGCTAAAGAATTAGTAGGAATACCTGATCCAGAAACTTTTGTTCAGTTACCATGGGATAAAAGAGTTGCAAGAGTTTTTGTTACTTGTTTTAGAAATAGAGAAGAAAGAGAAAATCCAGGTGGGCACTTAACTTCTGATTGCCGAGGAAATTTAAGAATTTTTGCAGATGAGTTTAAAAAGAAACACGGTTTACAATTAAGAGTTGGAACTGAACCTGAAATGATGTGGTTAACTAAAAATCCTGATGGTACTCCAACTGGAAAAGGTTTTTCAAAACCATTTTGTTATCATATTGATCAATTTGAGTCTTTAAGGCCAGTTTTTATGAAGGTAATTGAGTATGCTAATGCAATGGGTCTTGATATGATTCAAGGAGACCACGAAGATGCTCCAGGTCAGTTAGAGTTAAACTGGATGTACGATGATGTTCTTAGAAATGCAGATAGGTTATCAACTTATAGACAAATATGCGCTCAAGTTGCAAGAGAGCATGGATTAATCGCTTGTTTTATGACTAAACCATTCATGGGAGTTTCGGCTAGTGGATGTCATACGAATATGTCTTTATGGAAAGGTGGAAAAGATAAATTAAACAAATTACATCATAAATCTTTACCAGGTGTTGATGAAGTCTTTACTTATGTTGAGGGTGGAACTAATACATTTATGCCTGACACTAAAGATGTTCAATTACCAGGTAAAATAGGATTAAAATCTATTGGTGGCGTTATGAAACATCTTGGTGCTTTAACTGCAATTGGTTCATCAACTGTAAACTCATATAGAAGATTATGGGACAGAGGTTTTTGGGCACCGGTATACGCTGATTGGGGCTATCAAAATAGAACTTGTGGACTTAGAGTGTCGGCACCAGGAAGATTTGAATACAGATCAGTAGATTCTATGCATAATCCATATCTAATGGGTGCAGGATTATTAAAAGCTTTTGATGATGGTATCTCAAATAATATAGATCCGGGAAAACCAGAGTCGAGAAATATTTATGAAGCTCAAAAAGCTGGTAAAGATGTTAAAAAATTACCATTAAGTCTAGGTGAAGCGCTAAATCATTTAGCAGCGGACAAAGTTATTCAATCTGCAATGCCAGACGAAATGTATAAAGTTTTCCATTGGTATAAGAATGACGAATGGGAAAAATTCTTAGGTGCAACAACTCAATGGGATCTGGATACTTATTTGGATTGTTTACCGTAATAATTATTTAAAAAAAAAGGAAAAGTATGTGTGGAATAGCTGGTCTTATTCATAGAGGAAAATCATCTAACGTTGGTCAAGAACTACAAAGCATGCTTCAGGCATTAAAACATAGAGGTCCTGACTCAACTGGGTACGCTCTTTATGCAAATAACGATGGTCAAAACTTTATATTGAGATTTAAAGTAGGTGAAAATGTTGGAGAAGGCAGTACATCTGTAAATGAAGATGAAAGTGTTTACAATGAAAGAAAAAAAATTGTAGATAAAAAACTTTCAGAATTAAATACTATTATTGTTAAAGAAGAAAAGTTAACTCCATATTCTTATAGATATGAAATCAAATATGACAAAGATTTAATGACTTTTTCAAAAGCAATTGAAAGTATTGAGGGTGTTGAAATACTTTCTATAGGAAAGTCACTTGAACTTGTAAAAGATCTTGGTGACGCTACAACTGTATCGGAAAGATATGGATTAGATAAAGTACAAGGAACGCATGGGATAGGTCACGCTAGAATGGCAACCGAGTCTGGTGTGGATATTAAGTCAGCACATCCTTTTTGGGGTTATCCATTTGCGGATGTTTCTGTGGTTCATAACGGTCAATTAACAAATTATTGGAACAATAGAAGAATGCTTGAAAATAAAGGAATGCGTTTTATGTCAGAATGTGATTCAGAATTGATTGCAGTTTTCCTTGCTGAAAAAATGAGAAATGGAGCAAACTTAGAAGAAGGAATGAGAGAGTCACTTACAGGACTTGATGGTGTCTTTACTTACTTTGTTGCAACGAAAGATTCTTTAGGAATGGCAAAAGATACTATGGCTGCAAAACCATTAGTATTATACGAGTCAGATGACTTAGTTGCTATGGGATCAGAAGAAATAGCAATAAGGTCTATTCTTCCACAAGAAATTGATACTTACGATCCTTTTGATGGAGAGGTAAAAGTATGGCAAACTTAAAGGTAGATTCAAAAAAAACAAAAGCCCAGTCAATGGGTATGCACACTGAAACTTTAACTGGAAAAACTCAGCAAAAATTTTTTAATCCAGATGAAGCTGAAAATTTTTATTACTGGGGCACTTATGATGTGGACTTTAATAAAAGAACTGACCTCGATGTTCAAAATATGGATTGTAAGGAAGCAAATAAAAAAATTGATGAATTGATGAGCGAAGGTTATGGAACTATAGTAATTAAAAATCCACAAGGAAAACATAGCTTAGGTGTTGGGGTACTTAACAAACTTAATTTAATTTTTGAAGGAAGTTTAGGTTATTTTGGTGTTGGCTCTATAGATGGGCCGATGGTTAGAGTTAATGGTCGTGTTGGTTGGTCTTGTGCAGAAAATATGATGGCTGGTAAAGTTGTTATAGAAAAAAATGCTGGCTCTTGTTTTGGTGCAGCTATTAGAGGTGGTGATTTAATTTGTAAAGGAAGTGTTGGTGCAAGAACTGGAATAGACCAAAAAGGTGGTTCAATAATTGTTGGTGGAGATGCTGGAGCATTTACAGGATTTATGATGCAAAGAGGAAGAATTGTTATTTTAGGTGATGTAGGAATTAACCTTGGAGACTCTATGTATGATGGAACAATATATGTTGGAGGAAAAATTGGTTCATTTGGTAGTGATGCGGTAGAAGCTCCTATGACAAAAAATGATATAGACTGGTTGAACAGAAAACTTAAAGTAGCAGAAATTGGTGAGAATTTTGATGTTTCAAAAATGACCAAAGTTGTTTCTGGAAAAAAACTTTGGAATTACGATGCTTTAGAACCAACTGAAAAAAAAGGAGCTATATAATGGCAAAAAAGAAAAATGGAAAAGCTAACGGTCATTCGAATGGTAAAGGTGAGTTTGCAAAAAGAAATAAGAGTTTATTAGGATATAATTCTATTTTTACACCTGAAGTAATCGACGATATTCATATTAAAGCTCAACTAGGAAGATACAGAATGCGTGGAATGGCATTAATGAAAAAAATTCCAACGTTTGACGATTTAGTTTTTTTACCAGGAACATTAACTAGATTTGTAATTGAAGGTTATAGAGAAAAGTGTGAAACAAAAACTGTAATAGGTCCAGGATGCGAAAATCCAATAGAATTAGATATTCCAGTTTACATAACTGGTATGAGTTTTGGTGCTCTTTCTTATGAGGCAAAAACAGCTTTGGCAAGAGGTGCTACAATGGCTGGTAGCGCTACTTGTTCAGGAGAAGGTGGAATGATTCCTGATGAAAGAAGATATTCTGAAAAATGGTATTACCAATGTATTCAATCTAGATATGGATTTAATCCTCATCACGCACAACTAGCAGATGGAATAGAAGTATTTATAGGACAAGGACAAAAAGTAGGAATGGGAGGCCACTTAATGGGTCAAAAAGTTACTGACCAAGTAGCAGAAATGAGATCTTTACCAGCTGGAATTGATCAAAGATCACCTGCCAGACATCCTGACTGGTTAGGTCCAGACGATTTATCTTTAAAAGTTAAAGAACTTAGAGAATTAACTAAAAATAAAGTACCAATACAATTGAAGCTAGGTGCAGCTAAAGTTTACGATGATGTTCGTATGGCTGCAAAATGTGAACCAGATTCAATTTACTTAGATGGAATGGAAGGATCAACTGGAGCAGGTCCTCACATTGCTGCGGCAAACACTGGTATCCCAGGAATTGCTGCTATTAGAGAAGCTAGAAGAGCTTTGGATGATGTGGGACAAACTGGAAAAGTAACACTTATTTACGCTGGAGGAGTTAGAGATGGTGCAGATATGGCAAAAGCTTTAGCTTTGGGTGCTGATGCTATTGCAATTGGAACAGGAGCAATGATTGCTCTTAATTGTAATAAAGAAATACCAGAATCTAATTTTGAAAAAGAGATGGGTGTTCCAGCTGGTCATTGTTATCACTGTCATACTGGTCGTTGTCCAGTTGGTGTTGCAACTCAAGATCCAAAATTAAGAAAAAGATTAAACCCTGATGATGCAGCATTAAGAGTATATAATTATTTACATACAATGACTTTAGAAGCACAATTATTAGCAAGAGCTTGTGGTAAAACAAATATCCACTCATTGGAACCAGAAGATTTAGCAGCATTAACTATGGAAGCATCTGCATTAGCAAAAGTTCCATTATCAGGAACAAATCATACTGTAGGAGTTGATGATTTTCATAAAATTTAAGATTAAATATGGCAAAGAAGAAAAGTAAAAAAAAATCAAAAATAAAAGATAAAGCTGTAAAAGGCGAGCTAGGAAAAAAGAAAGAAACAGCTAGAGAAAAAATGATCGGTCAAACCATTGGATACCGATATGATGTAAACTTGCTACCTGATTATGAAAGACTTACTCCATTTTTAAAAAAATATATCGAAGCAATGGGCTGGGATGATCTTAATTGGCTTGAGGATGTTCATATGGGTTATGAAGAAAATAGACCAGCAGTTTTTGACAGAAATGCAAATGGCTGGGTTACAATTCCAAAAAAAATAAAACTTCCTAACAATCAACAAGATAGAGATATGATAGCAAGAGAGCTTCTTGTAAAATTTCAAATGTCGCCTAATCATCCTTTAGTTGATCTTAAAAAAGCTTACAGAAAATTTTAATAACCAAAAAACTCTCCTCTACCTCAGGTTGATAAACTAAAAAAATTAGGCGTTCTGACTAGGTTTTTAACCATTGTACATTGCTATTGATAAAATAAAATAGATGCATTGTTATAACAAACATAAAAGGGGGTTTAATGACTGACGAACTAGGTGCATTAACAACCATATTTACAGAATTTTACTACTGGATAACAGTAGTACTCATGTTTTTAATTCACGTGGGTTTCTGTATGTATGAAGTTGGAGCTTCTCGATATAAACATCATCAACACACATTAATGAAAAACACAATGCTGATACCTTTGGTAACAGTTACGTGGTTTTTATTTGGTTGGTGGATATATTGGGCTTTTCCAACGGGACCAGGGCTTGCTCCATCAATAATGAATGGAAGTTCAGCTCTAATAACAGATGAATCTACTTTTAGTGCCAAGTGGTACGTGCCAAACAGTAGTTTAATGGCCGTTAACTTAGGTGATCATATCAGTGGAGTATTCTGGGCAGCGTTTTTATTATTCTCATGGACAGCTGCTTCAATTGTTTCAGGTGCTGTAATTGAAAGAATTACAACTTTTGCATTTGGAATACTTGCAATAGCTATTGGATCAGTTTTCTGGACAATAGATGCTGCATGGGGATGGCATTTCGATGGATGGATGCTTAAACTACTTGGATATCATGATGCTTATGCTTCAGGTGTAATTCACGCAATAGCAGGTGGATTTGCATTAGGTATTCTTATAGTTTTAGGACCAAGATTAGGAAAATTCACATCAAGTGGAGAACCAAGAAACATAGGACCAAGAAATCCTTGGTTAGTAACAGTTGGACTGTTTCTAATTTATACAGGTTTCTGGGGATTCTATGCTGCTTGTAATATTCCTATATTCAATCTTGGACCTGAATACGGAATGGAAGGTGTAACATACTTTACCGCAACAAACATATATGTAACTCCAACAACATTAAGTGGTATTACTTTTAACTTCTTGATGTCGTTATCAGGAGGATTATTGGCTGGATATGTGATCTCAAAAGGAGATCCTTTCTGGACATACTCTTCAGGACTAGCGGGTATAATATGTGCTTCTGCAGGTAATGACTTGTATCACCCAATACAATCTTTGATCATAGGTATGATCGGTGTTGTTGTTGCATACAAAATGCATTACTGGGTTGAACGTAAGTTCAAAATAGATGATGCTGTTGGTGCAGTAGCTGTACATGGTTATGCTGGTTTCGCAGGTCTTATAATTTGCGGATTTGTTCTAAATGGATATCCTTCATCAGGATACAGTGTTGGAGCTATGTGGGACGGAGCTACATATGCATCAATCAATCCATTAGGAATGTTCATAGGAGCAATAATAATGTTCTTTGTTCTGGGTATGTTACCAGGATGGATCTTAGCTAAAATACTTCATGGAATGGGTAAACTTAGAATTCCAAGAGAAGTTGAAATAGCAGGTATGGACTATGATATAATGGAGGCAGCAAGAGATGACGAAAAATCTGTGGCCTCATCAACTAGGTAAAGGAGGAAAATATGGCAACAGTAACTAATTGGATTGATCACTTAAGCGCTAAAGAAGTGCAAGGTGCTATATATCCAGGTGTTGGATCTGAGGGCATTTTAGTAATCCTTTTGTTCATCATTTGGATAGGTTGGCATGTTATTTCTGCAAAGCAAGAAAATGAAAGACACGAAAAACTTGCAAGAAAAAGACATGGGCCAAACGATTGGAAAAGTAACGTTACCGATGGTTAATTAATAAAAAATTAAGGGCGCACGATATTTTTTGTGCGCCCTTTTTTTTATTTCTCAATGGAAGAAAATAAATCAGAAAATAATACGAATAAAACTCCTAGCAGAATGGCAAGGCTTGCTTGGCCAAAAGCAAAGTATGGCGCCATTATAGCTGTATTAATAATAATAGTTGTAAATTTGATTTATTATAAAGATTTCTTTTTATCTTTTTTTAATTAAAATTATGCTAAGATAAATTATGTCAAAAAACTTAGCTCAAATTGCAAAAGCAAAAAAAATTAAATATTTCTTAATAAGCTTCGTTGATCTATTTGGAATTTTAAGATCAAAACTAGTACCAGCTAGAGCTATAGCTGACATGCAAAAAAATGGAGCTGGTTTTGCTGGTTTTGCTACATGGCTAGATATGACACCTGCAGACACTGACATGTTTGCAATACCTGATCCTGATAGTTTAATTCAATTACCTTGGAATAAAGAAGTTGGTTGGTTGGCTTCAGATTTATGGATGGGAGGTAAATCAGTTAGTGCTTCCCCTAGAGTAATGTTAAATAATCAAATTAAAAATCTTTCTAGAAAAAATTTAGAAATGAAATCTGGTGTTGAGTGTGAATACTTTCTGATTTCACCCGATGGATCTGGAATCGCTGATACTAAAGATACTCAATCTAAACCCTGTTATGATCAGTCCGCTTTAATGAGAAGATATGATTTAATAAAAGAAATTTGTGACAGTATGATTGAATTAGGATGGGGTCCTTATCAAAATGATCATGAGGATGCCAATGGTCAATTTGAAATGAACTGGGATTATTCAGATTGTTTGGTAACAGCCGATAGGCACGTTTTTTTTAAATTTATGGTTAAAACATTAGCAGAAAAACATGGTTTGAGAGCAACTTTTATGCCAAAACCATTTGAAAATTTAACAGGTAACGGATGTCACGCTCACGTTTCATTATGGAGTGGTAAAACTAATAAATTTTTAGACACTGGAAACAGATATGGTCTAAGTAAATTAGCATATAATTTTTTAGCTGGAATAATGCAAAATGCAGAATCTTTATCTGCTTTTTTTAATCCAACAATCAATAGTTATAGAAGAATAAATGCACCTCCAACAAAATCTGGTGCTTCTTGGTCACCATCTAGTATTTCTTACTCAGGCAATAACAGAACACATATGATTAGAATACCAGATCCAGGAAGGTTTGAATTAAGATTAATGGATGGTTCAGCAAACCCATATATGTTGCAAGCAGGAATTATTGCTGCAGGTTTATACGGATTAAATATGAAACTCGATCCAGGCGAACCACTAAGTTGTAACATGTATACTGATTACAAAAATTATCCAGATCTAGCTAAACTTCCTGATGAACTTGAAGAATCTTTGGATAAACTTGATGAGAATAAAATTCTAAGAGAATCTTTTGGAGATGAAGTGATCAATAGTTATATAAAATTAAAAAAAAAAGAAATCGAAGATTTTTTTAGATCTGATTCCTTTGATAAAAAAAGTTCAGTTACTCAATGGGAAAAAAATAACACTTTAGATTGCTAGAATATGTCTTTTGAATCTGAAGTTTCTAATTGGAAATATTCAAACTTTTTAATAAATAAAAGAAGTAAATTTAGTAAAAATAATATTTTATCTATACTTTCAAAAAATGAAATAGATGAAGCTTACAGGGTTATATCAACTTGGGATAACTATTCTCCCACTCCATTAATATCTTTAAATAAACTTTCTGAAAAATTAAAACTAAATAAAATTTTTTATAAAGATGAATCTAAAAGATTTAATCTAAAATCATTTAAAGCTCTGGGTGGAGCTTATGCTGTTGAAAAGGTTTCAAAAGGAAATAATGAGATAGTAATTTCAACTGCCACAGCTGGAAATCATGGAAGATCTGTTGCCTGGGGATCAAAAAAATTAGGACTTAAATGCAAAATTTTTATTAGTGAATATGTTAGCGAGTTTAGAGCAAAAATAATGAGAAGTTTTGGTGCAGATGTAATAAGAGTAAAAGGAAATTATGATGCCTCTTTAAAAGAATGTATTAAACAATCAAAACAAAACAATTGGCAAATCGTCCAGGATGTCGCGTGGCAAGATTATAAATTGGTTCCGAAATTAACTATGGCAGGTTACTCGGTAATGATGAAAGAAATTTCAGAACAAATAAACAATGAGCAAATTTCGCATGTAATACTTCAGGCAGGAGTTGGTGGAATGGCTGCCGCAATGGTAGCTGGTATAGCTAGATATTTAGATAATGTTCCTAAAATTATTGTAGTAGAACCTGACGGCGCAGCGTGTGTTTTGGAAAGTATTAAAGCTGGTGAACTAAAAAAAATCTCTATTAAAAAAGAAAGCTTAATGGGTGGAATGTCTTGTGACGAAGTTTCACTAGTTCCTTGGGAAATACTAAAAAATTCAGTAAGCTACTGCATAACTGTTTCGGATGATTATATCTCTAAAACTATTAAATTTCTTGCAAATTGCAAATTTAGCGATGAGAAAATTGTTGGAGGAGAATGTTCAACACCAGGTATTATAAGTTTAACTGGCCTATGCAATGACTCTAAAATTAAAAATGAAATAAATTTAAATGAAAACTCTAATGTACTTTTATTTGGTTGTGAGGGAGATGCAGATGAAGAATTATATCAAAAATTATTAAATTCATAAAATTTTATGAAAAAAAATCTATCTTTAATAATAATCTTTTATCTTGCATTAATTTCACTTTCTTATGGAGCGGCAGGTTCAGGAGGAAATGGCTCTGTTAGTTCATCTTCAAATTACGATAAAGGAGCTTACATAATTAAAAAGGCTAAAAAACTTGAAAAAAAAGGTAAAATTGAAAAAGCAAAAAAAAGATATAAGAAAGCTCTTGGTTATTTAATTAAGTCTAACGAAAAAAAACCAAACCAGCCTGACACACTTAATTATTTAGGTTTTGCTCTTAGAAAGCTAGGAGAGTTTGAAGAAGCAGAAAAGTATTATTTACAAGGACTTAACATTAAACCAGATCATAATGGAATTAATGAATATCTTGGGGAGCTATATATTCAGACTGATAGACTTGATCTCGCTAAAGGTAGACTGGAAGTACTTAAAAATTGTAAATGTGAAGAGTACGAAGAATTAAAAGAACTAATAGAAAATAATTAACATGCATATTGTAGAAGTACTTGGAAGAATATTTATATCATTTCTATTTTTAGTTGAAGCTGTAAAAAAATTTTTAAATCCAGATATTACTATGATGTATATGTTAAATCATGGCGTTCCAGAGTTTTTCTTTTATCCCTCTCTGGCTTTTGAACTGATAATACCTTTATTTTTAATAGCAGGATTTTATACAAAAATTGCTGCTTCATTGTTAGCTTTGTTCGTGTTAACTGTCACTTTCATTTTTCATGGTCATCATATTTTTACTGAAAGTTTACAACTAACAATTTTTTTAAAAAACTTCGCTATATTTGGTGGGTTGCTAGTCATAATTGCAAACAAACCTCAAATTTGTAGTGTAGATTATTATTTAAAATTTAAAAAAGGTAATTAATTTTGCCAAATCAAAAAGAACAAATTTATAAAATATTTGAACCTCAACTAACACCAAAAGAAATGCTTAGCTTTGGTGTATTTGGAGGATCTTACTTTAATAAAAAGCAAATAAAAGAATTTCCAAAATCTTGGTTTAAAAATGCTAAATTGAGTAAAAATTTTGACGTAAATTTAAATCGTTTTAGAGTTAAATCTGGATTGTCAAGAGAGCATTGGATAGAAAAAGGATGGATTTTTAAAGAAGATCCTCTGGGTTGGTTTCAATGGTACTGTAGATTTTGCAATGGAAGAAGAATTACGCGTATAGATGAAATTCAAATAAAAAGGTGGAAAAATTTTAGGAGGCATGTTCTAGCAATTAAAAAAAATTGTGAAACAGGAGATTTAGGTTGCAGAAGAAGACAGCGACAAGCTATTCTACAATGGGCTTACAATCCTTTTATTTAATTATTTTAATAATTTTCTATAAGCAAATATAACAGCAAAAACTATTATCAAAGCAGCAACACCTTGTTCTCCAAGGCTGTTTAATAAATTAATTAAATTTGCTGTAACCTTTGAACCAAAAAAAGCTACATTTGGTCCAAATAATATTTCTGCAATAACAGAAACAGCTAATAAAAGAACACCAACTTCAAGAAACTTGTTAAGATAACCGACTATCTTATTTATCCATGAATTCATAATTCTCCTTGGTTTAAGATTCCCTAATTTTAGTGAAGCAAATTAGGGAATCAATTTAACTACTAAGAGTGAAAAAAACTACCTCAATTCTTAAGTGTAGCTATTTATATAGGTTCAGAATTATTATAGCTGCAACTAAACCTACAATACCCGCATCTCCTAGTCCTTGTACTAGGCCTACTATATTGTCTGCTACTCCTCCTACAAATGGAACATTTCCACCTAAAAGAGAAACAACGATACCTAGTCCAAGTAAAGCTATAACCACACTGGTTAAACTATTTATAGTCCCAGTAAGGCCTGATAATATTTTCATATTTAGCTCCCTTTGTTGTTTAACATTTACTACCGAATCAATCAGCAGCGTTATGTTAACGCTAACATAATTGGTAGCGATTTAAATGGTAATTAACCCTTATATAATAAGGGTAATAGCGTGAAAAAAACTAATCTCCAATATAATGATGAATTAATGTTCTAGTGTTTGATTCTAGTCTATGTTCAAATAAATAAAGTCCTTGCCAAGTACCTAATAATAATTTTTTATCTTTAATACTCAAAGATATTTGATTGTTAGTGAGTGCTGATTTAATATGTGCTGGCATATCATCTCTTCCTTCAGTTATATGAGTGTATAGTTCATTTTTCATTGGAGCCAACTTATCAAAATAATTGATTAGATCTGTTTGAACATCTGGATCTGCATTTTCTTGTACTATTAAAGAGGCACTTGTATGCTGAATGCTTATATTTATTAAACCATTGTTTAATTGATTTTTTTTTATCCAATTCAATGTTTTGTCAGTAAATTCATATAATTTTTGTCCATTGGTAGATATTTCAAGATTAAAAAATTTTTGAATCATTTAATCTTACTCTTAAAATCTATTCCATATTCTGATCGCGGGCCTTTTCTTAAGCCAAATGGACCTGCTATAAAAAATGTTAAAGGTTTCGTTCCAGGTTTTAAGTCTACTCTATGGAAATTATTAGCAGATCTAAAACCTATATAACCTGCATTTCTCCAAAATTTTCCCGTTTTGGTTGTTTCCCAATAACCATCTCTCAAAACAATTGTAATATAAGGGCATAAATGATTATGAACTCCCTCTCCATGGTCATCGTCTAGCATTTCATGAATTAATATATTAAATGGAAACCATTTAGGTCGATGTCTAAACAGAACATAGTATCTATTCATCCAAGGCTTCGCTTTATTAAAATTTGGGTGAGATGGACCTCTGTCCAATACAGTTTTTTTTCTTCCTAACTTATCAAGAAATTTTAAGAACATGTTAATTTAATTTTATTATTGAATTGTCTTTAATTATAAAAAGATTGTTTTCAATAACTATTGGCCTTGAAATTTTATCACGATCTATTTTTAGGATAGATTTAGTAATACCAGTTGAAATATCAATAACAAACAATCTTCCATTTGTTGTACTCAAATAAATATTTTTTTTCGCGACTATGAAACCAACAGGTTTAAATTTTTTTAATTTTTTCTTTTTAATATTTTTAAATATATATGTGCTTCTTATAAGATTTCCAGTTTCATAATCAATAATAATAAAATAACCCTCATTAGTTATCGAAAAAATTAAATTGTTAGCAAATGTAGGTGTCAACTCAGAATTAATTTTTTGTTTCCAATTAATTATACCTGTATCAACATCAATAGAAAAAAAATCGTTAGTATTATTCGATAAAAAAACAGAATTTTTTCCAACAACAAGATCAGCATTTTTTAAAAATAATGCTTCTTCGTAAACTGCTTTATTTTGTGTAGGGGTCTGCCACAGAAGTTCACCAGTATGTAAATTTAATGCAGTAATATCTCCTAGAGAATTATTAAATATAACCTTATCATTTTTTATTACTAGAGAATTTTTTTTTTGTGATTTAATAAATGGTTTATCAGTCACATAAGACCAAACAACAGAACCATCCTTTATTAAAAAACACCTTATAATATTTTCAGCATCAACAATAAAAAATTTATCTTTAAATATTTTTATTTGAGAATTAAAAGGAGCAGTATTATTTTTAGACCATATAATTTTACCAGAATTAATATCAAGAGCATAATATTTTGCAACTGTATCGGCTACTATCAAATATTTTTGATTAGTTGAAAAAAATAAAATTGGATTCATTTTTTTTTCTGTTTTTAAGTAATTATTTTTTTTCCATTTTAATTTTGCTTTATTATCAAATTTTAAGATATTTCCTTTATTATCAAAAAAAATAATATTATTTTTGTCTATAGCAATTTCTGGTTCATACTGATTGAAATTTTCAATTTTTGAAAATTTATATCTAGAAATACTTTTCAAACTTCCTTCGTAATTAGATCTGCCACTATTGTTAGTAAAGTTTTTAATGTACAAACTTTCCATTTTTAAATTTGACATATTAATTTTGAGGCTAGTATTTAATTCATTTTCTAAAATTTTTTCTTTTCTTATAATCTGTTTAGTTTTTAAAATTTTATCCTCTTTAATTACTGTTCTTTTTGTCCACAATGATGATTTTGGATTAAATGAGCAGCTGTAAATAAAAATAATTAATAAAAATAATTTAAATAAATTTTTCACTAAAAATCTCTATTCAGTCTTTTTTGTGACTCTACCTTAATATTTTGATTGCTATTATTCATTCCAACTATTTTATTAAAAAACTCTTTTGACTTTTCTTTTTGGTTTTTTGAATAAAAATACTCTGCTGCTAAATACAAAGCATGTGATTTCCAAATACTTTCTGAATTAATAATTGGATTTAAAATATTTAATAATTCATTTTCAGATACAAAATCAGAATTGAATAACGCTTTTTTATAAATAATTAAATTTTTTATTTCTTTGTCTAATTTTGTTTTATTTATAACTTGATCAAATAGTTTGTTTATTTCATTATTTTCACTTAATATTTCATTATCAATCAGAAAATATAATGCTAATGGAGAATAAGTAGTATCATTTTCGTAAATTACTTCGATCAACTTATTTTTGGTATCTTTTTTATTATTTTTTGTATGTTCTATTTTAATTTTATTATATTTTTCAGCTAATTTGATTTTATTTCTTTCTTTAATTTCCAAAAAAAGAAAATAAAAAATAGCTATTAAAATAAGAAAAGATGCAAAAATAATTATTTTTTTTTTATTAATTATAAAAAAATTTTTTATTTTTTCGTTTCTTGTATTCGTGTTTATTATTTCAATATCTTCATCCATAAAATTAAATCATATTTCTTAAAACAAATTGAAGAATGCCACCATTTTTATAATATTCCAATTCATTTTTGGTATCAATTCTGCATAAAGTCTTAATTTTTTTAATATCTCCTGAGGCATATTTAATTTCAACATCAACGCTACCAGATGGATTTATCCCTCTCTCTATATTTATGATAGTTATAAGTTCAGACCCTTTTAGTTTTAATTTAATTCTGTCCATATTGTCAATAAATTGTAAAGGTAGAATGCCCATACCAATTAAATTTGATCTATGAATTCTTTCAAAGCTTTCAGCAATAACCACCTTTACCCCTAGAAGTTTTGTTCCCTTTGCTGCCCAATCTCTAGACGAGCCAGTTCCATATTCTTTACCTCCTATTACTATTAAATCTGTTCCTCTTTTTTTGTACTCTACTACTGCATCATAAACTGGCATAATCTTTCCTTCTGGATACAATTTTGTATATCCTCCTTCAGTCCCGGGTGCCATTTCATTTCTAATTCTTATATTACCGAATGTACCTCTCATCATGACTTCATGATTTCCTCTTCTTGATCCATAGGAATTGTAATCTTTTGGTAAAATTTGATGCTCCATGAAATATTGTCCAGTTGGACTTTCTTTTGGTATAGATCCTGCTGGAGATATATGGTCTGTAGTAACCATATCTCCCAAAATTAATAATGGTCTTGCATCTTTTATTTTTTTAAACCCCTCTGGTTCGTCTGGAAGATTATCAAAAAAAGGTGGTTTTTTTACATAAGTTGATCCTTGATCCCAATTATAAATACTACTTTTTTCAGTTTTAATTTTTTGCCATTGAATTGGTCCCTTGGAAACGTTTGAATATCTTTTAACAAACATTTCAGCATTTAGTGCTTCTCTTAAAGTTTCTTCTATTTGTTTATTCGAAGGCCAAATATCTTTTAAAAAAATATCTTTGTTGTTTTTATCTTTACCTAAAGGATCTTTATATAAATCTACCTCCATATGACCAGCTAATCCATAGGCAACAACAAGTGGAGGTGATGCAAGATAGTTTGCTTTTATATGTGGAGAAATACGACCCTCAAAATTTCTGTTACCAGACAAAACAGATACACCGTATATATCTTCTTTTTCAATTGCTTCCACTATATTATCTGGCAAAGGTCCAGAATTTCCAATACATGTTGTACATCCATAGCCAACTAAATTAAAACCTAATTCATCTAAGTATTTGTTAAGACCTGATTTTTCTAAATAATCAGTAACGACCTGAGACCCTGGCGCTAATGAAGTTTTTACCCAAGGTTTTGTTTTTAAACCTAATTCAACAGCTTTTTTTGCTAACAAACCTGCTCCAATTAAAACATTAGGGTTAGATGTATTTGTGCATGATGTTATTGCTGCAATTAATATAGAGCCATCTTTAATTTCAAAATCAGTTCCATTAACCTTTGAAACATGTTTGTCTTTCCTTGATGTTGTATCTACAAATACTTTTTTAAATCCAGATGATGCTTCATTTAATAATACTTTATCTTGAGGTCTTTTTGGTCCCGATATTGTTGGAACAAGTGAAGACATATCTAACGAAACAATATCAGTAAATTCAATATTATCACTTATCCATAATCCCTGTTCTTTAGCATATTTCTCTACAATATTAACTGTATGTTCGTCTCTTCCTGAAAACCTTAAATATTTTAAAGTCTCATCATCAATTGGAAAAAAACCACAGGTAGCTCCATACTCTGGTGCCATATTTGCAATAGTCGCTCTGTCAGCAAGTGTTAGATTTTTTAAACCATCTCCATAAAACTCAACAAATTTTCCAACAACACCTTTGTCTCTTAAAATTTTCACAACTGTTAGAACTAAATCAGTAGCTGTAGTTCCTTCGGGCATTTTATTTTTAAACTCAAAACCAATTACTTCTGGAATTAACATAGAAATAGGTTGTCCAAGCATTCCTGCTTCAGCCTCAATTCCACCAACACCCCAACCAAGAACTGATAAACCATTGACCATTGTCGTGTGACTATCAGTTCCAACTAAAGTATCTGGAAACAAATATTCATCTTCTTTATATCTTTCTGACCAAACTACTTTTGATAGGTATTCTAAATTAACTTGGTGACAAATACCTGTACCTGGAGGGACTATTCGAAAATTATTAAAAGCTTGTTGTCCCCATTTTAAAAAAGAATATCTTTCACCATTTCTTTTAAATTCTATATCTACATTTTTTTCAAATGAATCAGATTTAGCAGATCGGTCTACTTGAACTGAATGATCTATAACTAAATCAACAGAAGAAAGTGGATTTATACTATTTGGGTCTTTATTTTTTTCTTTTACAGCCTCCCGCATCGCTGCCAAATCTGCAACTGCAGGTATGCCTGTATAGTCTTGCAATAAAACTCTTGCTGGCCTATACGCAATTTCTGTATTAGATTTTTTTTCCTTAATCCAGTTGCTTATAGCTTTTATTTGATCTTTAGTTACAGATAAATCGTCCTCATATCTAAGTAAATTTTCCAAAAGAACCTTTAAAGATTTTGGTAATTTTGAAATATCTTTTAGTCCATTTTTTTCAGCTTCAATTAGAGAATAATATTTATAATTTTTTCCATTTATATTTAAAGAATTTAAAGCTTTAAAAGAATTTTTATTTCCAGGTTTCATAAATTTACATCTTATAGTTTATTTCGGCTAAATTATGAATCAAAATTACAGATAAAATGTTGCAATACAAGCCAATAAGAAAGACGACATAACATAATTAAATACCTTAATAAATTTCTCATTTGTCGCAAATCTCCTAAAAAATTTACCAACAAAAGTCCAAAAAGTGATACTTATCAACGCGCACAGGAAAGAAACAAGAATAACCCAGAACGAATAATTTATAAAATTATTTCCACTTTCCACATAAGTAGAAACAATAATAATTGCTACAATTACTCCTTTGGGATTTAGAAACTGAAAAAAAAATGTTTCTATAAATTTTACTGGATTTTCTTTTTTATTTTCTTTTATATTTTTAGAGAATGCTATTTTGTAAGCTAAATAAACTAAAAAAATAGATCCAGAAATTTTCAAAATTTCCTGAATTAATGGATAAATTTTAAAAATATTAATTAAACCAAAATTTAATACGCAGACTACTGTCGTAAACCCAAAAATTACTCCCAACATGTGTGGAAAAGTTTTTATTACTCCAAAATTAAAACCGGAATAAGATGCCACTATATTATTAGGGCCTGGTGAACAGCTTGTTCCTAGCATAAATAATGAAAGTGACAATAGTTCAGGATGCATAAAATCAAGCTATGGGTAAACCGTTTTCAGCTTTTTGTGATGGATGAACTAAAGTAACTTTTCCTTCTTTATCTATGGATCCAAGTATAAGTGCTTGTGATTTTATACCTGCTATATTTTTTTCAGGAAAATTGCATACACCAATCACCTGTTTTCCTAATAAATTTTCTTCATTATAATAATGTGTTATTTGTGCTGATGATTGTTTTATTCCAATTTCTTTTCCAAAATCTACTTCTACAACTAATGAAGGTTTTCTAGCTTTTTCATTTTTTTTTACAGATATTACAGTGCCAAGCCTTATATCTACTTTATCAAATATGTCGTAGGTTATTTGTTCTTTCATAAATTTAATATATAATTAATAATAGATATGAGTACAGAAAATAATTTGAAACATTTATATGAAAATTCTATTAAAATACTATCAGATTTAATAGCCTTTAAAACTATTTCAGGTGAAGATAATAACCAGTTAATTGATTATTGTGATGAAATATTAAAAAAATTAGGTGCAACATCTTTTAAAACTTTTGATGAAGATAAAAAAAGAGTCAATCTTTTTGCAACTCTAAAGGCAAAAAATCCAAACGGTAAAGCACCAATTATACTTTCCGGTCATACAGATGTTGTTCCGGTTTCGAAAGGATGGTCCACAAATCCATTTGAAGCGGTAATTAAGGAAGACAAACTTTATGGAAGAGGAGCTTGTGATATGAAAGGTTTTATTGCATGTGCTCTGGCGTATGCACCAACTTTTTCAAAATCTAATTTAAATAGAGATATTCATTTTTCTTTTACGTTTGATGAAGAAACCGCATGTAAAGGAGCTCCAATTTTAATTGAAGAATTAAAAAAAAGAGGGTTTAAAAATGGAATATGTATTGTTGGTGAACCAACAAACATGAAAATAATTGACGCTCATAAAGGTTGTTATGAATATACAACTTATTTTGAAGGTTTAGCTGGTCATAGTTCTCAACCTCACAAAGGTGTAAGTGCTGTTGAGTATGCAGCAAGGTATGTAAATAAATTAATAGAATTACGTCAAAAATTAAAAGATAGAACGCCGAAAAATTCAATTTTCGATCCTCCACATTCTACTCTTCAAATAGGAGGGATTTTTGGAGGAATAGCTCACAACGTAATTGCTGATAAATGTTTTGTAAATTGGGAAACAAGGCCTGTAGTTAAAGAAGATGGGGTATTTTTAAATGCAGAAATAGACAAATATACAAATGAAGTATTACTTCCAGAAATGAAAAAAGTTTTTCCAAACTCATCGATTAAGAAAGAAATAATTGGAGAAATTATCGGTTTTGATAGAGTAAGAAATTCAGAAGCTTGTGAGTTTGTATCTAGTATTACTGGTGATAACTCTAGAGAAGTTGTTTCATTTGGAACAGAAGCTGGTTTATTTCAAGAAATAGGAATAAGTACTGCTGTATGTGGGCCAGGTTCAATTGAACAAGCTCACAAAATAGATGAATTTATTAAACTTGAAGAAATTAATAAATGTTTAAAATTTCTAGATGGTGTAAAGAATCAATCGATATCTAAATAAAAAAAAACCCGCCGTAAAATATACGACGGGTTTTTTAACTTAATTAGTTTTATTTGTTTTTGTTTGATATTGCGTAGTGAACTATAGCTCCTAAAGACGCTCCAATTATCCAAGCATAACCTCCGCCGCCACCTAAGTTAGCAAAGAAGTCACTTAATCCACCAGGTAAAATGTTTGGCCAAACTGAACCTACTGCAATGTAGCCTGAAATTATCCAAGCCACCATTCCTTTATGGTTAAAGCCACCATTGTAATGATATTTACCTTTTGGTTTGTCATTATACAATGCATTTACATCAAGTTTTTCATTCTTAATTACATAGTAATCAACAATCATAATTCCAAATACAGGCGCAAGAATAGCTCCAAGTGTATTTACAAATGGAAACATTCCCATTTGTGTAATAACTGAAACCCATAGACCACCTACAACAAAACCACATATAGCTGTAATTAATCCACCTGTTCTAAAATTAATTTTACTTGGCATTAAGTTCGCCAAGTCATATGCTGGAGGTATAAAGTTAGCAACCATATTTATACCAACTGTCGCTGCAAAAAATGCAAATGCCGCAACAAGTGTTAAAAGCATATTATCAACTTTTGCTACCATATCAGTTGGTTGAGCTACATATTCTCCAAATACAGCTATTGTTCCACCAGTAATCATCAAAGTAATAAATGAGAAGAAAACAACGTTACCTACTAAACCCCATAGGTTTCCTTTTTTCATTTCATTTTCATTCTTAACAAATCTAGCGAAGTCACCGAAGTTAATTACTACCGCAGCAAAATAACCAACCATGATTGAAAATACAGCTAAGAATGCACCAAATGATCCTAATCCTTCAAAACCACCCGAACGTGCTCCGCCTGAAAATATATTTCCAACTTCTGATAAAAGTCCTCCACCTGCTTTTGCCCAAATAGATATCATTAAAACAATCATAACTACATATACAGCAGGGCCTGCAAAGTTTAAGAATCTTCTAATTAAATCAATACCTTGCCAGAACAAATAGATTTGGAAACCTGAAACAAATATGAATGATATCCACATTGTGCTGTTCATTCCCAAAAATTCACCGCTACCAGTAGCACCAAGTGCTGTAAGTAATAAAGCCACTGCAGTCGATGCTGCGTAAGTTTGTGCTCCATACCAAAACATTGCTACTAATCCTCTGGCCATAGCTGGAAAGTTTGCTCCAAATACACCCATACTAACTCTAGCAAATACCGGATAAGGAATTCCGTGTTTAACGCTTGGCTTTCCAGAAAGATTTACTAACCACATTATAAAAAATCCTGCAAGAATTAGTGCAAGAAATACGGCCCAACCATTTAATCCTGAAGCTAAAAAAAGTGATGCTGCCAAAGTGTATCCAAATAAACTTTGCACATCATTTGCCCATACGTTGAAAATTTCGAACCAACCCCAGTTTTTTTTAGCTTTTGGAGTGGGTGCTAAATCTGCATTGTATAATTTTTTTGATCTACTCACATTTCCCCCTTCATGTTTTTGTTAATATTCTAAAGGGTATTTTTTATATCGAAGATTTCAACTAAAATTTAATTAAAATACCAATATCCAGCTATTAGTGATTTTTATAGCCCATATTGAGCATATAAAGTTTAATTCCATCCACGAACACTTTTAATTTCTAAAAATAGAGTTTTTCTAATAATTAAATTTATTTTATTACATGAATTCTGTGAAAGTATCCAAATTTGTTGTTTCCTGTCAAATTTTTTTTATTTAACTTAGGAAAATTATATCCAAAAGGTACTACTTTAATTTTCTTAAAATTTTTAAACATTTTATTAATCTCAAATTCTGTATAATTTTCAAACCATTTCACTCCAAAACATTCTAAAAACATAGTTCCAAATTTAACAGATTTTCTTCTATTTAAAATTTTATAAATACAGCGTTCTTTTTTAAATATCTTGTCTAAAAATTTTTGGATAAATCTAAATAATTTTGCTATTTCAACTTTTATGGAGCCTTTTCTGTATAAAAAAATTAATGCTTCACCATCATTCTTTAACACTCTGTAAATTTCATCAATGCATTTTTGTGGGTTTGGAGTGTGATGCAAAACTCCCATAGAATAAATAAAATCAAATTCTTGATCTTTAAATTCTAATGACTGAGCATCTCCAAATTTAAAAATTGGCTCTACAAAAAAATTTTGTGATATTTTTTTTTTATTTAAGTGTTCTTTTGCTTTTATAATACTTTCTTTAGAAAAATCGATAGCTATGTATGAGGAATTTTTAGATAATTTTTCACAAATATTTATAGCATCTATTCCTTGTCCACATCCTATCTCTAAATAATTACTATAATTTTTTTTAATAAGTTCGAATTCTTTTTCAAGATACGGTTCCATGCTGTATCTTTGATTGGCAACAAAATCAAAATCTCCATCTGCGCCGCATGGATTATTACTCCAAAAATCTTCCTGGTAATTTTTTGACATTTAATTTTTTAAAACTTAATTCCAACCACCAACCGTTTTGACTTCTAAAAATTCTATAAGACCTTCGGTTCCAGCCTCTCGTCCAATACCGGAATGTTTATATCCTCCAAAAGGAGAAGCTACAGCTATACCAACTCCATTTACATCTACCATTCCAGATCTAAGTTTTCTTGCTACTCTTTTAATTTTTTCCTTGTCTTGTGTTTGAATATAATTCGTTAAACCATAATCAGTATCGTTAGCAATAGATATAGCTTCATCTTCATTTTCAAAAGGTATTATAGATAAAACAGGACCAAAAATTTCAGTTCTTGCTATTTCCATTTGATTATTTACATCAGCAAAAACTGTTGGCTTTACGTAATAACCTTTTTCTAAACCCTTAGGTTTACCTGTTCCACCTGCAACTAATTTTGCTCCTTCATCTATTCCTTTTTGTATCAAAGCTTGAATTTTATTAAATTGAACTTCAGAAACTACTGGTCCAATATGATCACCATCTTTTTGTGGAGAATCTACTTTGGTGTTATTTGCTAGTTCTTTTACTTTTTCTACAGTTTCATTATAAATTGATTTTTCAACAAGCATCCTTGTAGGAGCATTGCAAGATTGTCCTGAATTCCTAAAACATCTTAAAACACCTCTTGCCACAGCTTCTGAGTCTGCGTCCTTAAAAATTATATTTGCACCTTTTCCACCTAATTCTAAGCTTATCCTTTTAAAATCTTTTGCAGCATTTTGAGAAATTAATGCACCTGCCCTAGTTGATCCTGTAAATGAAATCATATTAATATCAGGATGACTTGTTAAAGCATCTCCAGTAACAGCTCCGTCCCCGTTTATCAAATTAAAAACTCCTGGAGGAAACTTCACTTCATCAATCATTTCAGCTAATAACATTGATGATAAAGGTGCTATCTCAGACGGTTTTAATACTACTGTACAAGCTGATGCCAATGCAGGAATTACTTTTAGGTTAACTTGATTTATTGGCCAATTCCAGGGTGTAATCAATGCACAAACACCTTTCGGTTCATATAATAGTTTTTGATTATTTTTTTCCTCTCCTAAATCTTTTTCAAATTTAAAATCTTTTAATATATTTTTAAATGATTTGATGTGGCTAGCTCCAGTTGCAGCTTGCATTTCTGTAGAAAATTTCATAGGTGCTCCCATTTCTAAAGAAATGAGTTTTGCCATTTCTGCCCATCTTTTTTTATAAACAACATACAATTTTTCTAATAAATCTAATCTTTCTTCTTTTTTTGAGAAAGCCCAAGTTTCAAAAGCTTTTTTTGCAGCGCTAACTGCTTTATCTACATCTTTTTTTCCTCCAAGGCATATTTCAGCACAAGGTTCTTCATTTGATGGATCGATTACTTTATGGATTCTTGGCTCTGTTGCAGAAGTCCATTCACCATTAATATAAAAATTTTTTTTATCTATCATCGCGAGAAAATATATTATCTTTTTACTTTTGCAAATAAATTAGTTAATTCATAAATAATTGTTGCTGCTGCCAAAGATGTAACTTCAGCATGGTCATAAGCTGGCGAAACTTCAACAACATCAGCAGCAATTAAATTCATTCCTGACAATCCTCTTATAACATTAACCATCTCTCTTGTTGTCATACCTGCAATTTCAGGAGTTCCCGTTCCAGGTGCATAAGCTGGATCTAAAACATCGATATCAATAGATAAATATAAAGGATTTTTACCAACTCTTTTTTTTATTCTTTTAACTATTTTATCAATGCCTTCTGTTTGAAATTCGTCACAGTGAATTATTTTAAAACCAAAACTTTCGTCATTCTTAATATCATCTCTACTATATAAAGGGCCTCTAATGCCAACGTGCATTGAGGCGTTATCTAGGAATAAATTTTCTTCTCTTGCTCTTCTAAATGGAGTTCCGTGAGTATATGGAGCTCCAAAGTATGTATCCCATGTATCTAGATGTGCATCAAAATGCACAAGGGCAACTGGTCCATTATTAATTTTATTAACTGCTCGTAAAAGTGGGAATGCAATTGTATGATCACCCCCCATGCTTATTATACCTTTGGTTTGGTTTAATAAATCTAATGCTCCAATTTCAATTTGCTTTATTGCTTCTTTAATATTAAATGGATTACAAGTTATATCCCCAGCATCAGCAACCTGTTGGACTTTAAATGGTTCAACATCATAATTTGGATGATAGTTTGTTCTTAAATGTCTTGAAGCTTGTCTAATACTTTGTGGTCCAAATCTTGCACCAGGTCTATAACTGGTTCCCGCATCAAAAGGAATTCCAACTATTGCAACATCACAGTTTCCAACATCTCTTAGTTCAGGTAGCCTTGCAAAGGTACTAGCTCCTGCAAATCTTGGTACTTTAGTTCCACTTACAGGTTGAATTGGATTTTTGTTTCTCTTTTTTTTCATCTATATTGCCTTATGAAATTTTTAAAAATAATTCTATTATTGTTTATATTAATTTCACCTTGCAATGCTAACACAATATACAATTTAATCAAAATACCAAACTTAGAAATATATAATAATAAATCTATAAATGGCATCAAATATCTAAGGGCCAACAAACCTTTTCAAGTAGGTGTAAGAAATGACAATGTAACTTGTTTTAATTCAAATATTCAAACTATAGATGAAAAATTTAAATTAATTGAAGAAAATTTTAATAAATATAATTCTGATTTTTTAAAAAAAATTAATCTTAAATATGTAGTTCTTTGTGAAAACCTCTCAGTTTCAGATATTGATGCTGGAGGAGTCCCAAATCATCGAATGAAAACTTTAATTATTAATATAAAATTTGAAAAAAAACATTTTCAAAGAATTCTACATCATGAAGTTTTTCATTTGATTAATGAAAGTTTCAAAGATTTATTTGTATATGATAATTGGAAAGACTTTAATCATAAGAAATTTAATTATGCTGAATGCTCAACCTGTTCTTCGGATAGATTAAATCTATCACTATTAGAAGAAACTAAAGGATTTTTGACAGAATATTCAATGTCGACTCCATCTGAAGATATGGCTGAAATATTTTCTTTTTTAATCATAGATAAAAAAAATATAGAAAATAAAGCCTTAAAAGATCCTGTACTTAAAAAAAAAATATCCTATATAAAAAAAACTTTGTTAAAGATTGATCAAGAATTTAAATTTTAAAAAATGATAAAAAAAATAAAACAAACTAAATTGGAAAAAATCTTACTTATATTTATAATAATTTTAGCAATTATAACTTTTGGATCTTTAATAACTATGAAAAACAAATGCTTATTTGTAAAAAATTACAATCCTGAAAAATTAAAATTTAAAAATTCTGAAAACATTGCAATATTAAATGCACCTTGTGGAAATATTATTATTGAGCTTTATCCAAATATTTCCCCAAATTCAGTTAAAAGATTCAAAATGTTAATTAATGCAGAAAAATATAACGATGTAGCTTTTCATAGAGTGATAAAAAATGTTCTGGTCCAGGCTGGAGATTTAGAATTTGGTAAAAAAAATAATTTAAATTATACATATATAGGAACAGGCAGTTCTGGTTATGGAACTATAAATTCAGAATTAGATAACAGTTTTGATTTTAAAAAAGGTAGTGTTGCTTTATCAAGAACAGAAAAAAAAAATACTGAAGACAGTCAATTTTTTATACTACTCGCAGATGCACCTTTATTTGAAGGAGAGTATTCACCTGTTGGAAAAGTAATTTATGGTTTAGAAGTTCTCCAAAAAGTTAAATACAATGATAAAGTTGAATATGTACTAAGGCCAGACTTTATTAATACTTTTAAAATGCTTAAATAGTTTAATTAACAAGAGGTTTTCCTGTTGCAAGTGTATACTTAATTCTTTCTTGTGTTTTTTTGGTCTGAATAAGTTTCATGAATGAATCAAGTTCCAATTTATACAAATCATCCTCTGATAACGTTTTTTCAATTGTTGTATCTCCGCCACTTAAAACATTAGCTAATTCTTTACCAACTTCCATACCATGGTCTAATATTACTTTATCATCATAAAGTTTTTCTAAAACTTTTATCATTTTTTCCTTTAGCGGTTTGCCAGATAAATTAAATTTGCATACTTCTGGGGGTATAAAATTTTTATTTTGCTCTATTATTTTTTTAGAAACTGAAAATAAACTATTTCTATTCATTATTTTTTTATCTTCAGATCTTAAATATTTTAAAGGTTCGGCCTCTATAGGAGAGGTTGCTGTTTTGGCATACCCAATAATATCAAATACTTTTAATGGAGCAAAATCAGGATCATTTTTTGCTTCATCCGATTGTGACCATCTCCATAAAACTTCCTTACATCCTCCGCCTGCTGGAACTAAACCAACTAATGTTTCAACTAATCCCATCACAATGTTGGTGTGAGATACAACAAAATTACTTTGTAAAACAACTTCTTCACCTCCACCTAACGCCAATCCAGATGGAGCAGAAATAACTGGGTTCTCGCAATATTTTAAATGCTTACATGTTTCTTGAAAATATTTTATAAATTTTTCAATAGATTTAAAATCACCTTTGTCAGCAAAGTTCATTGTATAAGTTAAATTTACTCCAGCCGAAAATTGCATACTTTCGTTTATAATTATTAATGGTTTATCTGTTGCTTTTTTCAAACAGTCCATTGAGTCATAGTCTAAAACGTTTGCTTTAGTTGTAAATTCAACAATATTAAAATCTTTAAATCTATAAATTTCAGCTGATTTATTTTTATCACTTTTAATTGCCTTGCGTTTTACTTTTCCTAATGTTTCTATTTCGGTATACAGTTGTCTTTCGCCATAGAAATTTTCATTTTTAGATTTATTTAAATCTTCTAAAAACTCATTGTTATCGAAATTATCTATTTTTTGAAAAAAGTTCTTCACCCCTATTGCATTTAACATTTCGAAAGGACCTTTTGCCCAGTTAAAACCTAACCTCATAGCTTCATCAATATCGTTAAATTTATCTGTTATCCCTGGAACTAATGAAGATGCATATTTAATTATTTTTGAAATTACCGACCAAGCATATTCACCATACTTATCTTTTCTATTAATTAAGCTATTTAAATCAACTTTTTCTGATTTTATATCTATTTTTTTAGATGCTGAATATTCTCCAGTTTCTAAATTGATAGCTTCTAAAACTTTTGCATTATCGATTTTTTTCATTCTATAAAAACCACCTTTGCCTTTTCTTCCTGTGTAACCTGTTTCTATTAATTTTTTTTACAAGTGGTATTTCTTTAGCAACTATTTGAAACTCATCTGTTTTCGGCAATTCTTTTATAAAACTTTTAAGCACATCACTCATTAAATCAATTCCTATTAAATCATATAATCCAAATACTCCTGTTTTAGGTATTCCCATTGGTCTTCCAAATATTGCATCTGCTTCTTCAATTGATAATTTAAATTTAAATGCTTCTGTCATAGCAACTTGCATTGCATAAACTCCTATCCTATTTCCAAGAAAACCTGGTGTATCATTGCAAACTATTGCACCTTTTCCTAATTCTTCTTCGCAAAATTTTTTCAAAGAACTAATTTTGTTTAAATCATTATTTTTATTTTTTACAATTTCGAGTAGGCCCATATATCTAACTGGGTTAAAAAAATGTGTAATACAAAAATCTTTTTTTTCTTCACTGGATAATTTCTCTGATAAAACTTTAATTGGGATCGATGATGTGTTTGATGAAACTATTGCGCCTGATTTTCTAGCTTTAAATATTTTTTCATAAATATTATGTTTAATATCAATTCTTTCAACTACTGCCTCCACAATCCAATCTGCATCTTTAACTGTATTAAAATTATCATTTATATTGCCTACTTTAATATTATTTATTTTTGATTTATCGATTAATAATGGAGGTCTAGATTTAAGAATTCTTTCTCTTGCTTTTTCGCTTATTTCTGTTTTTAAATCTAATAAAGTGACTGGAACATTTGCATTACAAAGTTGAGCCGCAATACCACTGCCCATTGTTCCTGAACCTATTATCACTACTTTTTTAATTTCCATAAAACCTAAAGCTTAATAAAAAATTATCTGTTAATACCTCTTATTCTCTCAGATCTTCTTCTAAGAAGTTCTGCGGTAACAAGTATTAATGTTGAAAGAACAATTAAGCAAGTAGCAACTGCAAGAATGGTTGGACTTAATTGTTCTCTTAAGCCCGTCCACATTTGAATTGGTATTGTTGTGTTGTCTAGCCCAGCCAAGAAAAGTACAACTACCACTTCATCAAAAGAAGTAACAAAAGCAAATAAACCACCAGATATTACCCCTGGTAAAATTAACGGTAAAGTTATTTTCATAAATGTGTTAACAGGATCACTTCCAAGACTAGCAGCGGCTCTAGTAACGCTATGATCAAAACCTGACAAAGTGGCTGTAACAGTAATCACTACAAATGGAGTTCCTAAAACAATATGAGCCAAAACAATTCCTGTGTGTGTTGCTGCTAAACCAACTTTGGCCATAAAAAAGAAAATTGCAACACCTGAGATAATAAGTGGAACAATCATTGGTGAAATTAAAGCTGCCATTATAATTCCTTTATAAGGCATATGCCTACTACTTAACCCTAACGCAGCAACTGTTCCAAGAATAACGGATCCTAATGTTGCAAAAATTGCAATAATAAAACTATTTTTTGCAGCTAGTCCCCATGGATTTTTCGTACCGTAAACCATGTCATGATACCATCTTAATGAAAAAGCATCCGGATCAAGTCTCTTCATGCCTTCTGAAAAAACTAAAAATTCTTCTGCGTTAAATGATAATGGAAAAATTACAAACAATGGTGCTATTAAGAAAAAAAATACACAACTACAAATAAATATATAGAAGTAATGCCAAATTCTATAATGTGGTTCTGTATATTTTGGTAAAGCCATATTTATCCCAGTTTGATGTTATCAACTCCTACAAGTTTATTATAAATCCAATAAATAGCTAAGACTCCGGTCAATAACATTAATCCCATTGCCGATGCAAAACTCCAATCTAAAGTACTTTTCATATGATACGCTATATGATTACTAATTAGCGTTCCAGATGCACCTCCAACTAGTGCTGGAGTAATATAATATCCAATAGCAAGTATAAAAACTAATAAACAGCCCGCACCAATTCCTGGTATTGTTAAAGGAAAGTAAATTTTCCAAAAGGCAATAAATGGTGTACCTCCTAATGATTTTCCTGCTCTCATTAAGCTAGGAGAGATAGTTTTCATAACACTATAAAGTGGTAATACCATGAATGGCAAAAGAATTTGAGTCATTGCAACATATGTGCCAACTTTATTATACATCATCTCAGGTCTGTTATCGTCTGTCACGAGTCCTATCCAAACAAAAAAGTCATTTACAATTCCTTGTTGTTGTAACAAAATCATCCAGCTTGCAGTTCTAACAAGTAAAGATGTCCAAAAAGGCAAGAGAACACAAATCATTAATAAATTACTATATTTCATTGGAAGTGTTGCTAATAAATGGGCGATTGGATAAGCCATTAAAAAACAAAAAACTGTAACAAAAAAAGCTACCTCAACAGTTCTTACCCATAGAATTTTATGAATTCTTCTATCTTCAGGCACTTGAACAATTTTCCCGTCCTCGTTTTCATACATATCTACACCCTTAAGATATTTTGAATAACTATAAGCAGGCGCTCTTCTTTTAAGTGCTCTCCAATAATCGACATTACCCCATCTATTGTGAACAGCCATTATTTGTTCCTTATAATTTCCTTCTTCAAATTTTTTCATCTTTCTTTTTAATTTTTTAAGAATACTTTTAAATCCATTTTTTTCGTAGTTAAGTTGGGTAGCTAATTTTCCAAATGTTTTTTCTTCTACCAATTTTTTAAAATCTAAATAAAATCCTTCAAAAACTTCTTCTGATGGTAATTCTTTTCCATCCCATTGTTCCATTGCTTTATAAGTTTTAGGAAGCATATTTGTAACCATTCTGTCATCCACACTTCTAAAAAGCATATCACCTATTGGAAAAACGTATGTGATTATTAAAAATAACAACAAAGGACATACGAGTAAAAAAGCCTTTATTTTATTTTTTTTCTCTGCTTTTTTTAAACTTTCCTCTAAAGGAATTCCATCTGTTGTTAGAATTTTTTGTGTTTCACTGCTCATAAATAAAAAAGGGCGGTTATAAAATAACCGCCCTAAATATATTATATAATTTTAAAGTTTAAAACTTAAAATTATAGACCTGCTTTCATAGCTTCCCATTTTTCACCAAGTTCTGTACCGTTATCAGCCCAGAATATTGGGTCAACTAGGAAGTAATTTTTAGTGTTAGCTGGTGCTGTTGGCATATGTGGTACCATGTCAGTCTTACCATCTTTATACCAAGGCTCTCCTTTTTTCATAACATCAATAGAAGATTTTCTCCAAGGAGCGTAAGCAATATACTTAGCGCTTCCTGCTAAACCTTCTGTACTTGTCATCATTGCAAGAGCTTTTTTAGCGTCAGCTTCGTTTGGTCCACCTTTAACAAGTGCAAAATATTCATAGTCAAGACCTTGTCCGTCCCAAACTTGAACGATTGGTGCGTTTTCTCCAACTGTAGCGTTAAAGAATCTTCCGTTCCAACCAGTTGCCATAACAACTTCACCACTCATTAACAATTCTGGCGGTTGAGCACCTGCTGACCAAAATACACATCCACCTTTAGGGTCTGTGCAAAGTTTTTTGATCTTATCCATAGCTCTTTGAACACCTTTTTCAGTGTTTAAAGCTTTATAGATTTTTGCTCCACCTTTACCTGGTTTAATACCATCTGCTGCTAAAGCGATTTCTAAATTAGTTAGAGCGCTTTTATAGATAGCTCTTTTTCCAGGAAATTTTTTAGTGTTAAAGAAATCTTTTATAGTTTTTGGCTTACCTTTAACATTGTCGCTGTTATATGCGTAATTCCAAGAATATAAAATATTTCCTACTGCACATTTAGAAGGCATGCTAGTAAAGAAATCTTCACTTGCAGGAGTTCCATCTGGTGCTGCTGGGAAGTCTTTATCAAAATCAAATTCAACAAATATACCTTCGTCGCATCCAGTAATAGTATCCATAGCAAATACGTCTATAATATCCCATACGATTGCACCTGCTTCTTTTTGTGCTTTTATTTCTGATAATCCACCTGAATAGTCTACCCAATCAATTGGCACACCTAATTTTTTTGCAGTAGGATCACCATATCCTAGCTTTTGAGATTCTGTATAAGCTCCACCCCAAGATGCAACAACTACTGCAAATGCTGATGAAGTTATAGAAAGAGCAAAAGATAGAACAAGTAACAATTTACTTAATTTTTTCATTTATCCTCCGTTTAAACGTTTTTTATAAAAATAGGATTACAGCAAGATATAATATAGGAGTCAACATGCCATTTGCATAAAAATGGGTCTATTTTACTGATAGATATTTGGTTTTTTTATATTAGTTTATTTTGGATCTAAGGCTCTAGCATCAAAGCTATTCCAGCTAACATTAATTTGGTTTCCAAGTTTTATATCCATATTAGCAGAACTATTAGGAACTTTTAAAATAAAATCTTTGTTCCCAAGCAAATTTAATCTAACTCTAGTGTGGTCTCCATGATAAATAACTTCTTCAATTTTTCCTTTAAAATTATTTTCCATTTTCTCTTTAGTATTAATTAAAGCTCTTTCTGGTCTTAAAGATACAATAGTTTTTTCACCACTTGATTTTACTACAATAGGATTAGCTAAGATTTCTGAACCATCATCTAGTTTTACTTTACATTTATCTTTTGAAACATCTGTAACTTGTCCAGAAAATCTATTATTTTCTCCTATAAATTCTGCTACAAAAGAATTTACTGGTTCTTCATAAAGTTTATCGGGCGATGAAAGTTGTTGAACTTTACCATCATTAAAAACTGCAATTCTATTTGACATTGTTAAAGCTTCTCCTTGATCGTGAGTAACGTAAACAACTGTAACACCAATACTTTCATGAATATGTTTAATTTCATACTGCATACTTTCTCTTAAATTTTTATCTAGAGCACCTAAAGGTTCATCCATAAGAACTACTGCTGGATCAAAAACTAATGCTCTTGCAACGGCAACTCTTTGTTGTTGTCCTCCTGACAACTGGCCTGGCATTCTATTTTCAAAACCTGTTAAAGATACCATAGATAGAGCTTTATCAATTTTTTTATCTGTATCTTCTTTAGAAACTTTTCTAACTCTTAAAGGAAAAGCTAAATTTTCATAAACTGTCATATGTGGAAACAACGCATAATTTTGGAAAACCATTCCAATACCTCTTTTGTGAGGAGGAATGTTTGATATAGGATTTTTATCTAAATATATTTCTCCATTAGTTGGAGTTTCAAATCCTGCTAACATCATTAAGCAAGTTGTTTTACCTGAGCCAGATGGCCCAAGCATTGTAATAAATTCACCTTCCGAAATATCTAAATTTAAATCTTTAACAACAAGTACTTTGCCATCATAGCTTTTATCTACTTTATCAAATCTGACGAATTGTTCGTTATTTGGCATGGTAATTTAGAACATTTGTAGATAATTTTTTCAAGTTCTTATTTTATGTGCAAATCTCTTGAAAAATTGCAAAATAATTCACTTCCTTTGTCTGTAACCCTAACAGATTCAGACGCTTCCACTCCCCAATCTCCAAATTGCATTACAGCAATCATGTGAAAACAAACATTTGGTTCTAAAACTGTCATATCACCTTTATAAATATTTAAAGTATGTTCGCCCCAATCAGGTGGATAACCAATGCCGATTGAATAACCTGTTCTAGATTCTTTTTTAATATTATATTTATCCAAAACTGCCCAAAATTTTTGAGCTACATCATCAGCTGTATTTCCAGGTTTAGTAGCAACAATACCTGCATCAAGCGCTTCATTTGTAGCTTTCATAGCATCTATTTTTTTTTGATCTGGCTTACCTAATAATACTGTTCTTGCCATTGGACAATGATACCTTTTATTTACTCCTGAGAGTTCAATAATTGTTGCTTCACCCTCAACAAATTTTTCATCTGTTGCTGTTAAATGTGAAGCTGATGTTCCTTTGCCTGTTGGTAGTAATGTTGCAATACTTGCGTATTCACCTCCAATTTCAGGCGTTCCCTTAAATAAAGCTTTTTGTATTTCGGCAACAGCATCACATTGTCTTACACCTGGATTGATACTTTCCATAGCTACCTTCATACCTATTTGTGAAATTTTTGCCGCGCCTTTCATAAGATTAATCTCAGCATCTGATTTTATTAATCTTGTCCAATTCACTAGTCTTTCTGAATCTTTAATATTTGCATTTGGTAGCCCTTGTTTTAACTTCTCATAGCAATAAGCCGTAAAATAGTGGCTATCCATCTCCACGCCAATATTTAATTTATCCCATTTATTTTTTTTAATTAAATCTATCAAAGAATCGTAAGGATGCATTGGCCATGTATGAATATACTTTTCATCGTAAACAATAATATTTTCTTTTTTTAGATAAGTTTTTATATATGCTCCACCTGCATCTTGAGCTCTAACAAAACATAAAGGTTCTTCAGCATTTACATGAACTATTACACATTGGGAATAGTAAAATGACCAAGCATCATATCCTGTTAAATAATTCATGTTATTTGTATCCTGAGAAATTAATAACTCAATGCCTTTTTCCTGCATTGATTTTTTAACTTTATTTAATCTTTGTTTATATTCTTCTTTTGTAAATAACATTTCTAATTAGATGAAAATAGTTTGCCAAAACCATTAATTGAATTATTTTTTCCAATTTTTTCAAGGGTATCCCAAATTAAAGCTTGATTACTTGATAGAACAAATTTATTTATCCTTTTTTCCAGTCTATCAATAATTGACAAAACTGGAAGAGCCGTACAAGAAACAAAAAGAGCATCAGCATCTTTATGATCCATATTTATTAAAACATCATACAAATAATCTGGATCAACTTTACCGATATCTATATCTGACTCTATATCAAAATATGAATTTGAAATAATTTCAAATTTTTCATTTTTAAAAAAAGCTACAACTTCATCATTCAATTTTT